>WLOZ01000099.1 GCA_009699025.1 Actinomycetota bacterium | reverse complement strand
TGGATTCTGCACGACGACTGCGCGCCCGACCCCCAGGCCCTGCAGGCGCTTCTCGACACCAGTGACGGCGCGGTCACCGCCGGCATCGTCGGCCCCAAGGTGCTGGGCTGGCATGACCGCCGACTGCTGCTCGAGACCGGTCTGTCGATCGCGGGTTCGGGTCGACGCATCTCCGGGCTCGAGAGGGGCGAGCACGACCAGGGTCAGCACGACGGAGTCCGCGACGTGCTGGCGGTCGGAAGCGCCGGCATGCTCGTGCGGCGCGACGTGTGGGACCTGCTGGGCGGCTTCGACCCGAGCCTGTCGATGTTCCGTGATGACATTGACCTCGGCTGGCGGGCCAACGAGGCGGGCTACCGGGTGATCGTGGCCACCGACGCCGTGGTGCACCATGCCGAAGCCGGAATCCACGGCCGTCGACCGCTCGCCGCCGTCGGCGCCGACGCCGGGCGGGCCGACCGCGAGGCTGCCATGCACGTTCTGCTCGCGCACTCCTCTGCTGTCACGATTCCACTGCAGTTGGTGCGCCTGATCGTCGGCTCGCTCGCGCGCGGCGTGGGGCTGCTGCTCGCGAAGGCGCCCGATGAAGCCAGCAACGAGTTCGGTGCCCTGGGTGTGCTGCTGGTTCACCCCGGTCGGGTGATGGCGTCAAGGCGACTGGTAGCCCAGACCCGTCAACTCACCCAGCGAGACCTCCGCGGGTTCAGGCCGCGAATCGGCGGGCAGATCCGACACGCGGCGGAGTCCCTCATCGGAGTCGTTGGCGGCACGGCAGGAACCACGGTGACACACTCAGGGACATCAGCCTCCGGCCCCTCTGATGACGACGCCTTCGACACCGCCTTCGACGACTCCCGAGGCCGCCTCGGCTTCTGGCTGCGGCGGCCAGCGCTGCTGCTGGCTGTGCTGCTCACCCTTGTCTCGCTAGTGTCCGTGCGCGCGTGGTTCGCCTTCGGGCTCCTCGAAGGAGGTGCACTGCTGCCTGCGCCGAGCGGCTTCGGTGACCTGTGGGCCACCTACGCCGAGGGCTGGCACGAAGTCGGTCCCGGCTCCGCGGCCGCTGCGCCTCCCTACCTCATGGTGGTGGGGGCGGTGGCGGCCTTCCTGCTGGGCTCCGCGTCGCGAGCGGTTGACGCCATCATGATGGTGGGCATTCCGATCGCTGGCGTCGTGGCTTACCTCGCCCTCCGCCGGGTCATCGACAGCCGACTGGTTCGCATGGTCGCCGCTGCGGCGTACGCCCTGCTGCCTGCCGCGATCGGTGCTGTGGCCACCGGTCGCATCGGAACCGTGGTGTTCTTAATCCTGCTCCCCGCATTCATCAGGGTGGCCCTTCGTTCAGCGGTGTCGTGGCGGGCGGCGTGGGGCGGTGCTCTCCTACTCTCGATCGTGACCGCCTTCGTCCCGCTGGGCTGGGTCATCACCGTGGTTCTGGTGGTGGTCGCACTGGTGGGAGCATCCGGGCTGCCCGCCCTCGCAGCCGACGGCGTGATGCTGCCGGGGGGCGTCGGAGCGGTGGTGGGTGACGACGGCAGGCCGCGGCGGCGACACGTCTTCGACCCCGCGACGGGCGGAGCCGACACCGCGCTCATCCCGTTCGACTTCCGCGCTGGTGCGGTGAGGCTCCGGTTGCTCGCGCTGGTACTGGTGCCGCTGGCCCTGCTCCTGCCCTGGAGTCTCGATCTCCTACGCCACCCGTCGTGGTGGCTGCTGCAGGCGGGGCTCCCCGGGCCGACCAGTTCGGACCTCGCTCCGTGGCAGATATCACTGATGAACCCAGGTGGCCCGGGCGCCGTCCCCGTGTGGTTCACCGCAGGCATCGTCGCCCTCGCTCTCGGCGGCTTGGTACGTCGTGTGTCGCGCCCGATCGCCACGCTGGCCTGGGGTTTTGCGCTGGTGGGTCTGGTCATGGGGGTACTGCAGACCATGGTCGAGGTGCGTCCGCCGTCCGAGCCCCTGGCGCTGCTGACGTGGCCCGGACCGGCGACCATCGTTCTGGGACTCGGCCTCATCGTGGCCGCCGCCGCCGCCGCTGATGGCATCGGTGTTCGACTCGCGGGTGACAGCTTCAGTTGGAGGCAGCCCGCTGCTGTCGTCGCGCTCGTCGTCGCGGTCGCGGCTCCCCTGATGACCGGTGGGTGGTGGCTCTGGAAGGGTGTGGGCGACACCGTGGTGCGGGGCGACGGATCGGCGGTGCCCGCCTTCGTCGCGGCCGAATCGCTGGGCCCGGAGCGCCCGCGCTCCCTTGTGTTCAGGCCGAGTGCGCGGGGCATTGAGTATGCGGTCATTGATGGCGAGGGCCCCAGGCTCGGCGCCGCGGAGACGGGCCCGCCAGCGTCGGCCTACCAGGAGCTCGACGCTCTGGTAGGCGACCTCATGGCCGGTCGAGGCGGAGGGGAAGTTGAGGGGCTCGGACGGTACGGCGTTCGCTTCGTGGTGCTGACCGCGCCGAACCCGACGCTGGTCTCGGTGCTCGACTCAGAACCCGGACTCCGTCGCATCAGCAGCTCTGAGGGAGACACCCTGTGGCGGCTCGACACCGACAGTGCTCGCGCGCGCGCTCTGGCAGCCGACCCTCGGATCACTGTGCTGCCCGCCGGGAAGCGTGAGGGAGCTGTTGCCATCGACGGGCCACTACCCGCCGGCATGGCTCCCCGGTCGAGCCTGGTGCTCGCCGAGAGGTCGGATCCCTCGTGGCGGGCCACGCTCGACGGGGCCGCCCTGGTTGCCATTGCCGACGAGGGTGCAGGGGGCTGGCCCCAGCGGTTCGCCCTCCCCGCTGCAACGGGAACTCTGCGCCTGTGGTTCGACCAGGAGCCGAGGCATCGGTGGCTCTGGCTGCAAGGGTTGATCGTGTCAGTGGTCGTCGTGCTAGCGCTGCCAGGTCGGCGACGCCCCACCGACGACCCTGACGCCGACGTCCTAGGCGACGATGACGAGCCCTTCGCCCCCTCGTCGACCGGAGCCCCGTCGTGATTCGGGCTCCGTGGGCGGTTGTGGCCGCCGGCGCCGTGGTGATCGTTCTCGGAAGCGCCCTTCGACCGTTGGTGGTGGCCGACCGTGAACCTCCTCCCGTCAGCGTGGAGGCGGTGGAGACGACGCGTCTGGTGTGCCCCGACCCGATCGCCAACGCTTTGATCACCTCGGTGGTCACCGGCTTCGTGGCACCAGGACTGGGTGGGAAGAGTGGCGCAACCAGAAGCGGAGGCGCCGCGAGTTCCACAGGTGCGGCCCAGCTGGCCACCATGCCTCCCAAGGGCGCGTCTGAGAAGCGCGCCATCTCCAAGGCGGGCAGGTCTGAGACGCTCAGCACCAGCGGAATGCCGCTGCCGCCGGTCGTGGCCACCGGGATTGGCTCACTCGCCCCGGGGCTCACCCTGGACCAGTTCACTCTGGGAGAGCAGGGGCGAACACGCGGTCTGGCTGCCATGGAGTGCGTCGCTGCCGGAACTGACGAGTGGTTCGTGGGCGGAGGTTCAGGTGTCGGGCGTCTGTCGGTGGTCACGCTGACCAACCCCGAGGATTCGCCGGCCAGCGTCGACGTGCTGCTCTTCGGCCCGGGAGGTGCGCTACCTGCACCCGCCGGGCGGGGTGTCTTTGTTCCGGGTCGCGGGCAGGTGCGACTCTCCCTTTCTGACCTTGCGCCGGGAGTGGCAAACTTCGTGGTGCACGTCGAGACCCTCTCGGGGCGGGTGGCCGCGGCGGTGAGCGATCGACTCGTGAATGGCCTGATCCCGCGCGGCCTCGAGTGGGTGCCGAGGTCTACGGGCCCGAGTACGCGCACGATCGTGTCGGCCATTCCGGGCAAAGTCTCGCCGGTGCGCCTCAGTGTCCTCTCTCCCCAGCATGACGCGACGGTGCGCGTTCGACTGATCACCCCCTCGGGCACCTTTGCTCCCGCGGGCATGGCGAAGCTCGCCCTGTCAGCGGGCCGCGTGGAGGTAATCGACATCACCTCGGCCCTGCGCCAGCAGCCCGTGGCGGTCGAGCTGACGTCAGATCAGCCCGTGGTCGGGGGCGCCTGGTACCAGCTCGGTGATGCCACGGGTATCGCCGAGTTCGCCTACGCCGCCGGGGCACCCGAGCTGACCGGTCCGGCGGCGGTCGCCGGGCTCCCGATCGCCAGTGGCTACCGACACCGCCTCTACCTCACCAACACCGGTGGCAAGCAGGCCTCGGTGGTGGTCACCGTGTATGACGACGCTGGGAGGTCGCGCACCACCACGCTGCGGGTCGCACGGGGGTCCACCCAGGTCTGGACCGTGCGTCCCCCGACGAAGCGCACGTCGGGCATCTTCTCGATGGTGGTCACCCCCTCGGCCACGAGCACCCACATTCGAGGGATGCGTATCACGAGCCTGCCTACCGGCAGCGGCACGATGGCCGCGGGCGTCACGCTGTCGCCGGTGCGCTCGAAGGTCGTGGTGCCCGAGGCACAGCCCAACCTGGCGGTCTCGGCCGGATAGACGCTCCGCGATTGTGACCGCCGGACGTGTCGGAGTCGTCCATGGGGGTCCTGTACCGCTACCGTCTGGGGCGTGAGCCCTGTGCGTCGCTGTTCGAAGCCGTCCTGCGGACGGCAGGCCTATGCCACGCTCACCTACGTGTACGCCGACTCCACCGCCGTGTTGGGGCCACTCGCGACGTACGCTGAGCCCCACTGCTACGACCTGTGCCAGAACCATGCCGAGAGGCTCACCGCCCCGCGCGGCTGGGAGTTCGTGCGGCTCGAGCCCGACGCTGAGGCGCTGCTTCCGAGCATCGACGATCTCGAGGCCCTCGCCGACGCGGTGCGCGAGGCGGCCCGGGGGCGTGATCGCGAGCCAGTCCGCGAGGCAGAGTTGCCCGCCGACACCGTGGAGGTCAACCGGCGCGGACATCTGCGCATGCTCCGCAGCACCGACTCCTGATCTACCGATACCCCGCACCGATGCGCACCGCAGAACCCTTCGCTAGGGGGCCGGAACATGGGCCGGTCGCCGATTCTCAGGGTTCTGCTGGGTTCTGCTGGATAGGTCCGCGGCTCGGCTCACGTCACGTTATCTCGACACGAGTCACACACGCCTCTTGCGTCACTCCAGTAACATGAGTATCGTGAAAGCAGACCCTGGCCGCGGGTAATTCCCGTGCCGGGACGACACGTTCGCCCCGTTGTGAGGAGTAGTGATGGCAGCAGCAGCGCAGGAGCAGGTGGACCTCGGTTCTCTGCTGCGTCCGCAGGCACGAGTCAACCGTCCCCAGTGCGCCGTGTGCTCGAGCGAACGAGTGACGCGCATCGCCCTCGAACTCGAGGACGGGAGCCAGGTCGACTTCACCAACTGCCTCGACTGTGACCACCGTGTGTGGCAGCAGGGTGACGACGTCCTGAGTGTGGAACGTGTACTCAGCAAGGCGAGACGCATCCCCAAGGCGGGCTAGTGGCCCCCGTGTGGGTTCAGTCACCCCACTAGGCTGTCGGCGTGAGTGACCTCAGCGCCCTGATCAAGGCCTACGACATCCGTGGCACGGTGCCTGATCAACTCAATGGCGATATCGCCCGTGCCGTGGGCACGGCCTTCGTGCGGGTGCTCGGCATCTCGTCCGACAAGGGTGGCCCCGGCTGCGTGGTCGTGGGTCACGACATGAGGCCCAGCGGCCCCGACCTCGTGGCGTCGTTCGCCAATGGAGTCAATGCCGCGGGAGTCGACGTCATCGACATCGGGCTGTGCTCGACCGACGGTCTTTACTTCGCGGCCGGCTCACTCGACATGCCGGGCGCGATGTTTACCGCCAGTCACAATCCGGCCCAGTACAACGGCATCAAGCTCTGCCGGGCGGGGGCGGCCCCCGTGGGTCAGGACTCGGGACTCGCTGAAATCCGCGCCCTCCTCGAGCAAACGCTGCTGGCCCATCCCGCCGAGGCGGTCGAGTCGCCGGGCTCGATGCGTACCCAGGACATGCTGGTGGCCTACTCGACGTTTCTGCGCACCCTTGTTCCGCTGGCCGGTCGCCGACTGCGTGTGGTCGTCGACGCTGGCAACGGCATGGGTGGCTACACCGTTCCCGCCGTACTCGGCAACGCTGCGGGCCTGCCCGCCCTTCCCCTCGACATCGTGCCGATGTACTTCGAACTCGACGGGTCGTTCCCCCACCACGAGGCCAACCCCATCGAGCCGGCCAACCTGGTCGACCTGCAGGCCCGTGTCATCGCCGAGAGTGCCGACATCGGGCTTGCCTTCGATGGTGACGCCGACCGCTGCTTCGTGGTCGATGAGACCGGGCGCGTGGTCAACCCCTCGACCCTCACGGCCCTGATCGCTGTTCGCGAGCTGGCCAAGGTGCCTGGGGCCACGATCATCCACAACCTGATCACCTCGCACTCGGTGGCGGAGGTGGTGCGCGAGAACGGCGGAGTTCCCCTGCGCACGCGAGTGGGGCACTCCTTCATCAAGGCCGAGATGGCCCGCACCGGCGCTGTCTTCGGTGGCGAGCACTCCGGGCACTTCTACTTCCGCGACTTCTGGAATGCCGACTCAGGGATGCTCGCCGCGATGCACGCGCTCGCCGCCCTCTCGGAGACTCCCGAGGGCACGGTGCTCTCGAGCCTGCTCGGCGAGTACGAGCGCTATGCGGCCAGTGGTGAGATCAACACGGTCGTCTCCGACCCCCTTGCCTCGATCGCTGCGGTGCGCGAGCACTTCGCCGCCCACGGCTACCGGCTCGATGACCTCGATGGGCTCACCGTCGAGGCTGACGACTGGTGGTTCAACGTGCGGCCCTCGAATACCGAGCCGCTGCTGAGGCTCAACGTCGAGGGAAC
>WLOZ01000098.1 GCA_009699025.1 Actinomycetota bacterium | reverse complement strand
TTCGTGCTGATACTGGCCGCTCCCGACCTCACTGCGTACGTGCTCGGCGGCGCCTCGTCGGTCCTGCTGCTGCTGGCGTTCCTCGTCGCAATCATCGGCCTGCTCGCGGCGCTCAGGCGGGGCACCTGGCAGTCTGGCCCCTGGTCGATGGGCCGCTGGCTGGTTCCTGCCAGCGTATTCGCCCTCGTCACACTCGCCGCGCTCGCGATCAACGTGGGCTGGCCGCGCGAGGCCCTCTTCGGCGCTGGGCTCAAGTCGTGGCGGCCCCTGATCGTCGTCATCGTCGTGATCGTCACGGGACTGCTCCTCAATCGATGGGCCTTCCGTGACGGTGGCATTCACGTGCGCAACCACGGCCACGTCGACCGCGACCTGCACGAGCGCATCGAACTCGCGCACACCGGCACGTGCAGCGTGTGTCACCGCACCCTGAGCCCGGGCGAAGAAGTGTTCTGGAACCCCGAGGCCCACGTCACCATCTGCGTGGCGTGTGACGAAGATGTCGTCGTCTAGGAGGCACCGTGTCCGACCCCATCAGCGCCAACGCTGAGCCCGACGGAACCCCCGTTACCGATGTGCGCTCGATGCGGCACGGCTTCTCCAGGTGGGGGGCATCAGGGCTGTCGTTTGCGGCGATGCGCCCCCTGGTGGGCGCTTCGGTCGGGGGCTACCTGATCACGTGGGCCGGGCTCGCCGGGTGGACGTCGCTCGTCCTCCTGCTGGCCATCGTCCTCGTGGTGAGTCTCGTCTTCGGTGCCCTGGCGTCCCGCTGGCCGCTCGAAGGCTCGGTGGCCGCGTGGACCCGCCAGTTGCTGGGCGCCCGCACCGGCATGATGGCGGGCTGGCTCTACCTGTGCTCGTACGTGCTGTTTATGGCGACGCTCGCGTTCTTCGACGCCCAGCGCCTCTTCTACCTGTTCGGTGTCGCCGCGCCGGGACCGATGCAGTCCGCGACCCTGTCCGCCGTCTTGCTGGTCGTGGCCACGGCTCTCAACGTTCTGGGCCGCCGCCTTCTCGTGCTGATCGTGTCTGTGACTGTCGCTGTGTCTGTGGTGGGCTGCCTGGTCTTCGGCACGATGCTCATCGCCCAGGCCCAGCGCAGCATCCTGGACGCGTTCCAGACACCCTCCGGAGAGAGTCTGGACTGGGCGTGGTGGAGCGGACCATTCCTCGTCGCAGTCGCCTGGTCCACGGCGTTCTGCCTGCGGGGATTTGAAGTTCCCGCTGACGTCGCCGAGGAGGTCCGCGAACCGCGCATCAACGTTGGCCGGGCGACGGTGTGGACCGTTGTCGTCGGCGGACTTCTCACCCTCTACGTCGTCATCGCGATCGCTCTCGCGATCCCCGCCGCCAGCACGGTGTCGGGCAAGATCGCGCAGAACCCCTATGCGGCGTCGGTGGGAACGGTCATCGAGACCTCGCTGGGCGATCCTGCCGCGAAGGCCTTCGCGCTTCTCATGATCGCCGTCACTTTCGGCGCACTCGCTATCGCTCAGCTCGCCGCCTCACGCACCGTGTGGACGATGGCGCGCGACCGAGAACTGCCTGTTCACGGCCGGCTGGTCCGCGTCTCTGCCGGGCCGCGCATGCCGGGCAACGCTCTCATCGTGGTCGGTCTCGCCGCGGCGGCCCTGCCGTTCGTGCTTCCTGAGCGCACCGCCTACGTGCTCGGGGGAGCGTCGGCGGTGCCACTGATGCTCGCGTTGCTCCTCCCGGTGGTGGGGCTGGTGCGCGCTCGCCGGCGCGGCGAGTGGCACGCCGAGCACTGGGGAGCGAACCGGTGGCTGGGTGCAGCGGCGGTCGTCTCAGCGGTCGCTCTGGCTGCACTAGCCGTCAATGTGGTCTGGCCCCGCGAGGAGATCTACGTTGCGGGCATTGCCGCGTGGCGGCCCCTGATCATTCTGGTCGCCATCGTCGTCAGCGGTCTCGCCCTGATGGCGTGGGCGTTCCGCGACGACGGCGTTCACGTGCGCAACCACGACCATGTCGACCGAGACCTGCACGAGCGCATCCTGCTCGCCCACACGGGCACCTGTAGCGTGTGCCTTCGCGCCCTCGCCCAGGGCGAGGAAGTGTTCTGGAACCCCGAGGCGCACGTCACGATCTGCGTCACGTGCGACGAGGATGTTGTCGTCTAGGAGGCACCGTGTCGGACCCCATCGCCACCGACGCCGAGCCCGACGGCATTCCCGTCACAGACGTTCGCTCCCTGCGGCACGGCTTCTCCCTGTGGGGAGCATCGACGCTGTCGTTTGCCGCGATGCGCCCCCTGGTGGGTGTCGCGGTAGGGGGCTATTTGATCACATGGGCGGGTCTCGCGGGCTGGACTGCGGTCGTTCTCCTGCTGGCCGTCGTCCTCGTGGTGAGTCTTGTGTTCGGCGCCCTCGCATCCCGCTGGCCGCTCGAAGGATCGGTCGCCGCGTGGACCCGCCAGTTGCTGGGCGCCCGCACCGGAATGATGGCGGGTTGGCTCTACCTGTGCTCCTACGTGCTCTATGTGGGAACGCTCGGCTTCTTCGACTCCCAGCGCATCTTTTACGTCTTCGCAGTTACTACGCCAGGGCCCATGCAGTCCGCAATTGTCACCGCCGTTGTGATAGCGGTGGCGACCGTATGCAACTCGCTCAGCCGCAGGCTACTCATCATGATCGTGGCGGTGGCGGTTGCCGCGTCCGCTCTCGGCTGTCTGGTCTTGGGCACGATGCTCTTCGCGCATGCCCAGCGCGGCATTCTCGACCTGTTCGAGAAACCCGATGGAGGTTCTCTCGACTGGGCGTGGTGGAGCGGGCCCTTCATCATCGCGGTTGCCTGGTCGACGATCTACTGCCTTCGAGGTTTTGAGCTTCCCGCTGACGTAGCAGAGGAAGTCCGCGAGCCGCGCATCAACGTTGGTCGAGCCATGGTGTGGACTGTCGTTGTCGGCGGACTCCTCACGCTCTACGGCGTCATCGCGGTCGCCCTTGCGGTACCCGGTGCCAGCACGGTGTCGGGGGAGGTTTCGCAGAACCCCTACGCCGCCTCGGTGGGAACGGTGATCGAGACCGCGCTCGGAACGACCGCCGCCACAATCTTCGCTGTTCTCATGATCGTCGTGACCTTCGCCGCACTCGCTATCGCTCAACTCGCTGCCTCACGCACGCTGTGGACGATGGCGCGCGACCGAGAGCTCCCAGCCCATGGCTGGCTGGTGCGACTCTCATCCGGGCCGCGCATGCCGGTGAACGCTCTGATTGTTGTCGGTCTTGCCGCGGCGGCCCTGCCCTTCGTGCTGCCTGAGCGCACCGCCTACGTACTCGGGGGCGCATCGGCGGTGCCCCTGCTACTCGCCATGCTCCTGCCAATCGTGGGCCTGGTGCGCGCCCGCAGGCGCGGTGAGTGGCAGGCCGAACACTGGGGTGCGGGCCGGTGGCTGGGAGCAACTGCCGTCGTGTCAGCGGTGGCACTGGCCGCCCTAGCCCTCACTGTGGCGTGGCCTCATGAAGAGATCTACGTTGCGGGCATTGCCGCGTGGCGACCTGTCATCATTCTGATCGCCATCATCGTGGGCGGACTGATCCTGATGGCGTGGGCGTTCCGTGACGGCGGCGTGCACGTGCGCAATCACGGTCACGTCGACCGTGATCTGCACGAGCGCATCCTGCTCGCACACACCGGCACCTGCAGCGTGTGCCACCGCGCCCTGGCCGAAGGTGAAGAAGTGTTCTGGAACACTGAGGCACACGTCACCATCTGCGTGACGTGTGATGACGACTTAGTGGTCTAGGAGGCGTCATGCCTGATCCAACCAGCACCAGCACCAGCACCGAGCCCGATGGAGTTCCCGTCGCCGACGTACGCTCGATGCGACACGGCTTCTCCATGGGGGGAGCATCCGCGCTGGCGTTCTCGGTGATACGCCCGTTGGGTTCGTTCACTAACGTGCCGTTGATGATCGCGGCCGCCGGACTCGCGGGTTGGCTTGCTGCCCTGTTGATCCTCGTGGTCATGCTCGTTGTGACCGCGGTGTTCGGGGCCCTTGCCTCGCGTTGGCCGCTTGAAGGTTCCGTAGCCGCCTGGTCAAGGCAGTTGCTGGGTGCCCGCGTAGGTCTCATGACCGGTTGGCTCTATCTCTGCACCTACGTGCTCTACATGGGACTGCTGGCCTACTTTGACGCCCAGCGGTTGCTCTTCCTGGTGGGTGCCTCCGCTCCCACCTGGCTCCAAGGTGCAGGTGCGGCGCTCGCGGTCATCGCGGTGTCCACAATCGTCAACGGTCTGGGCCGCCGAGTTCTGAGCGTGCTGTTGGTTGTGTGTGTCGCGATCTCTGTGATCGCCTGCGCCGTGTACTCGACCCTGTTGCTGGGCCACGCGCAGCGCGGATTCTTCGATCTCTTCCAGGCCCCCCTCGGCGGGAGTCTGGACTGGAACTGGCTGGTCGGTCCCTTCCTGATCGCACTGGCGTGGGCCACCGCCAACACCATGCGCGGATTCGAACTCCCGGCTGACGTCGCTGAGGAGATCCGCGAACCCCGTGTCAACGTGAGGCGGGCGATGGCGTGGGCGCTCATTGTGGGCGGTGCCCTGGTGCTGTACTCGATGATTGCGCTGGCGCTAGCCGTTCCCGCCGCGTCGTCGGTGTCGACGTCGATGACCCAGAACCCCTATGCCGCCGCGATTGGCACCGTCATGCAGTCGGCGCTCGGCGAGGGCTCAGCGCGACCTTTTGCCGCCCTGCAGATCATCGCTACCTTCGTGGCCATCGCCGTGTGCCAGCTCGCAGCATCACGCACGCTGTGGACCATGGCTCGCGATCGCGAGGTGCCGTGCTACCACTGGCTCGTGGGTCTCACGAGCCGCAATCGGATGCCGATGCGCGCCCTCACCCTGATTGGCATCGCCACGTTCGTGCTGATTCTGATCGCTCCAGACTTCACGGCTTTCGTGCTCGGTGGGGCATCAGGGCTGGCATTCCTACTCGCCTTTATTGTGTCTTTGGTGGGGCTTCTTGTTGCCCTTCGACGGGGCACCTGGCAAACCGGCTCGTGGTCGACGGGGCGCTGGCTCGGACCAGTGACGGTCGTCGGCGTGGTGGTGCTGGCGGCGCTGGCCATCAACCTCGCGTGGCCGCGCCAGCAACTGTTCGGAGCAGGGTTACAGGCTTGGCGACCCCTCATCATCCTCGCTGCCATTGTCATCGCCGGCGTGATCCTGATGGTGTGGGCGTTCCGCGACGGCAGCATCCACGTGCGCAACCACGGTCACGTCGACCGCGACCTGCACGAGCGCATCGAGCTCGCACACACCGGTACGTGCAGCGTGTGTCACCGCACTCTCGCCGAGGGCGAGGAAGTGTTCTGGAATCCCGAAGCGCACGTCACGATCTGTGTAGCGTGCGACGAAGATGTCGTCGTTTAGGCGATCGAGTCGCTGACGCTGGCCTGTACCCGCGCCAGCAGCGCGGCCTCGTCTGCACGCGGGCCCGTGTCGGCCACCACCACGCGCACTCCCCCTGCGGCGACCGCCTCGTCGAGGGCTGCAACGAGGCCCAGCGCTGAGTCGACCCGAACCGCCTCGATGCCGTGGGCCTGGGCCAGGGCGAGCAGGTCGCGACCGTGCGGCGTGCCGAACACCCGCTCGAAGTCGGCGCCGAACCGGGGGTCGCCCTGCTCGAGCGAGGAGAAGATGCCCCCACCGTCGTTGTCGATGACGACGATCACGAGGTTGGGTCGTGCGTCGGAGGCTCCCACCACGAGCGCGTTGAGGTCGTACAGGAACGCGAGGTCGCCCAGCAGTGCGTACCCGGTGGCCCGCGACTCGGGCTCCGCCTCTGCCTGATGGGCGAGGGCCACTCCCCACGCGGTCGAGATCAGTCCGTCGATTCCCGACGTTCCTCGATTGCCGACGACGCGTGGCATGCGGTCGCGTGGCAGCGCGAAGGCTTCGGCGTGCCGCACCGGCCACGACGCCCCGATGAGCACGACGCCGTCGGCGTCGGCCTGGGCAAGCAGCAGACGTGCGACCGCAGGCCCGCTGAGGGCATCCTCGACGTCGAGATGCGCGCTGACGGCGTCCTCGGCCGACGCCGACGCCGTGAGCCACGACGCCAGCCAGGCGGGGTCGTGGTCGAGCTCGTTGGGGGGCTCGGGAACCGCGCCCAGCACCACTCCGCCCAGACGCAGCGGGTCGGCCCAGCGCGCCGCGGGCCGCGAGTCGACGATGACGTGCCGCTCGGCGCTCGCGATGAGGCGCATGACCCCGCGGCTGAGCCCCACGCGCCCGACCGTGACGACGAGCTCGGGGGCATGGCTGGCTCGGAAGTCGGCGTCGGCCAGCAGCAGCGACGCGTGGGCGATGAGAGTGTCGTGGTCGTCGGACGGGAGCCCGCTGGGCTCGGCGATGAGCGGCCAGCCGCACGCGTCGGCCAGCTCGGCGGCGGCCTCGCGCGACTCGTCGTCGATGGGGTCGCCGATGATGACCGCTCCGCGTGCGGGGATCGGTCCGATGCTCGCCAGAGACTCGTCGAGCGGCAGCACCATGGTGGCGCTCAGCCTCGCGTCGACGAGCAGCGCCGGCGACTCGAGAACCGCGATGACCATCTCGTGGTCGTCGGTCACCCCCGGCTCGGGCACCAGCGGATCGCGGAACGACACGTTGAGGTGGGCGGGGCCCGGGTCGAAGGCATCGCACGCCGCCGCGGCCACCCGCGACACCGCCGACTGCACGAGGCGTAGCGCGCGCTCGGACACGACGTCGGGGGCAGGCAGGTCGAAGGCGAATCGGGGCGCTGCGCCGAAGACGCCGACCTGGTCGATGGTCTGGC
>WLOZ01000097.1 GCA_009699025.1 Actinomycetota bacterium | reverse complement strand
GAGACCCTCCGGCCTCGCACGCCAAAACAGGAAGGGAGCCCACCATGAGCGTCACGTCGAACCTCATGCCAACCATGAACCCAGATCAGAATTCGCCGGCCATCTTGAACTCCCACGACCGCTGTGACGGCTGCGGTTCGCAGGCGTACGTCTCTGTTGATCTGGGCGGCGGCACGTTGCTGTTCTGCGGTCACCATTACCAACAGCACGAGTTTGCCCTGGCAGCCATTGCCATGGTGGTGCGCGACGAGCGATATCGACTGTCAGCGGCGTCCTAGCCCATCACCGATTCGGCGAGGGGCTACCTCCGCCACCGCAGCCAAAGGGGCACAATGACCCCATGACCACACCTGACACCGACCCCCTCGCAGCATCCGAGGTCGTCGACATCGTTCGAGGTCTCATCGGCTTCGACACCTCCAACTTCGGCGACGACAGCGGACCGGGCGAGGCTGCCTGCGCCGAATACGTCGAGGGGCTACTCTCCGAGGCCGGGTTCGCCCCCGAGCGCTTCTCGACCACCTCAGGCCGGAGACAGGGTGTACACGTGCGCATTGCCGGCACCGACCCCTCGAGACCCGCGCTGCTGATGCACGCCCACCTCGACACCGTTCCGGCCATCGCCGAGGACTGGTCGGTATCGCCCTGGGGAGGCGAGGTCATCGACGACATGGTGTGGGGTCGCGGCGCCGTTGACATGAAGGACTCCGCCGGCATGCTTCTCGCGGTTCTCCGATCGTGGGGCCGAACGGGCGTGCGACCCGAGCGCGACATCGTGGTCGTTTTCCCTCCCGACGAGGAGGCGGGCGGGTTCCACGGCGCCCACTGGATGGTCGACAACCGTCTCGACATGTTTGAGGGCGTCACCGAGGCGGTGGGCGAGGTCGGCGGGTTTTCTCTCTCGATCAACGACGATCTTCGCCTGTACACGGTGCAGACGGCGGAGAAGGGCATGGAGTGGATGCGCCTGCGTGCCTCGGGCCGGGCTGGGCACGGTTCGATGATCAACACCGACAACGCTGTGACCCGGCTGTGTGAGGCCGTTGCCCGCGTCGGCGCGCACCAATTTCCTCTCATCATCACCCCTACGGTGCAAGGTTTCCTCGACAGTGCGTCGGAGGCTCTCGGGGTCGACCTCGACCACACCGATCCCGAGGCCCTCGTCGCTCAACTCGGACCCATCGCCCGCTTCATCGGCGCCACGCTGCAGAACACAGCCAACCCCAGCATGCTCGACGCCGGGTACAAGGTGAACGTCATTCCGGGCCATGCCGAGGCTCGCATCGACGGCCGTTTCCTGCCCGGGCAGCGGGAGGAGCTGCTCGCCACCATCGACCAGCTCATCGGTCCCGACATCGAGCGCATCACCGACACCTCCGACATCGCCGTCGAAACGGGTTTCGACGGACCCATGGTCGACCTGATGGCGAGCGTGCTGCGCGAGGTCGACCCCGGCGCGCGAACGATTCCGTACATGCTGTCGGGGGGCACCGACGCCAAGAGCTTCTCCCGCCTGGGCATCCGCTGCTTCGGCTTCGTGCCGCTTCGGCTGCCGCCCACCCTCGACTTCGCTGCGCTCTTCCATGGCATCGACGAGCGGGTGCCGATCTCGTCGCTCGAGTTCGGCGTCGACGTACTCGATCGCCTGCTGCGCAGAGCCTAAGATAGGTCGCGGAGGTCAGCCGGTTCTGACGACTCGAATCACCTTGCGACGCAGCCACACCCGTCGCCTGCCGTCGGGGTAGAGGCACAGTCGCGCCAGTTCCCACCTGCCATGCTCGGCATACTCGGTCAGCAGTTCACGCGCGTCGTTGCGATGGGTACCCCGCGGAAGGGTGAATTCGCGGATCTCCCACGTGGTGGCCGACATCTCAGACGCCCCTCTGATTCCAACCCCACTCGGGGTAGCCGCGCGAGGGCAGTGAAATCTCGTCGAGTGCGGCCACAATCTCGCCGGGTAGCACAAGCTCCTCGCTCGTGAGAGCGCCTGCGAGCTGGGCCGCGGTGCGAGCCCCGATGATGGGGGCCACCACACCGGGGCGATCGCGCACCCAGGCGAGGGCAACCTCCAGCGGGGTGCTGTTGAGTCCGTTCGCAGCCGCCGCCACGGCGTCGACGATGTGTGCATGATGAGCGGTGAGGTACTCCTCGGCGAACGTCCCGTATTCCTCGGTGGTGGCACGGGAGCCCGAGGGAATGCCGTTGCGGTACTTGCCTGTCAGCACGCCCCGCCCGAGTGGAGACCAGGGAAGGAGACCTACCCCCAACTCACGGGCGGCCGGCAGGACCTCGCGCTCGACACCTCGTTGCAGCAGCGAATACTCCATCTGCGCCGACACGATGGGCGCGGAACCACGTGCGGCCTGCTGCAGCGTGACCGCGCGCGCCAACTGCCACCCGCTGTAGTTCGAGACTCCGGCGTACCGAACGCGACCCGAGCGAACCGCGTCATCGACGGCCGCCAGAGTCTCCTCAATCGGGGTGAGCGGGTCCCAGGCGTGCAGTTGCCACAGGTCGATGTGGTCGACCCCGAGCCGCGCGAGCGAGCGGTCGAGAGCTGTGAGTAGGTGGGCCCTCGACGCATCGAATCGCCTCGGGTGCGAGCGCTGGACCACCGCCTTGGTGGCGATCACGAGGCGGTCGCGCAGCCCATGCTCGGCGATGAGACGCCCGAGTATCGACTCGCTGGCACCATCGGCGTACACGTCGGCTGTATCGACTAACGTGCCGCCCGCGTCGAGGAAGATTCTCAACTGGTCGGCGGCGTCGTACTCGTCGGTCGCAGCCCCCCAGGTCATCGTGCCCAAGCCCAGGCGCGACACGCGCAGGCCGGTCTGGCCGAGCGCTCGGGTCTCCATGGCGCAAGAGTATCGCCCGGCACACCG
This sequence comes from Actinomycetota bacterium, assembly GCA_009699025.1. The sequence continues at coordinate 3,917 of WLOZ01000097.1, read as the reverse complement.
ACACCCGGGCCAAAGCGACCCGCCCGTCGTACGTACCCGTAGGCTGCAAAGGCGGCGACTCGCGACCGCCCTCGTGAGGAGACCACCATGAAGCTTGCGCTCAACCTTGGCTACTGGGGAGCCGGCAACGATGCCGCTAATCTCGCGCTCGCCCGCGAGGCTGACCGCTTGGGCTACTCGTGCGTGTGGGCTGCCGAGGCCTATGGCTCCGACGCTGCGACTGTGCTCGCGTGGGTTGCCGCCCAGACCGAGCGCATCGACGTCGGGTCGGCGGTGTTCCAGATTCCTGGTCGAACGCCCGCCAATACGGCCATGACCGCCGCCACCCTTGACACGCTGTCTGGTGGCCGCTTCAGACTCGGCCTGGGCGTGTCGGGGCCGCAGGTGTCAGAGGGGTGGCACGGGGTGCGCTTCGCCAAGCCCCTGCAGCGCACGCGCGAATACACCGACATCGTTCGCATGGCGCTACGCCGCGAGAAGGTGCGGTACGACGGCGAGTTCTTCACCCTGCCGCTGCCCGACGGACCGGGCAAGGCACTTGCGCTCACCGTGCACCCCGTCCGCGAGTACATTCCCATGTACCTCGCCGCGGTGGGCCCCAAGAACCTCGAGCTAGCCGGCGAACTGTTCGATGGCTGGCTCGCGATCTTCTTCGCCCCCGAGCACGCGAACGAACTGCTGACACACATCTCTGCCGGAAGGGCCACCGCCGGCAAAACCCTCGAGGGCTTCGACGTGGTGCCGACCATACCTGTCGTGATGGGCGACGATCTCGACCAGTGCGCCGCCGCCATCCGGGCGTACGCCGCCCTGTACATCGGAGGCATGGGCAGTCGCGAGCAGAACTTCTACAACCAACTAGCCGTGCGCATGGGCTACGAGCAGGCTGCCGACGAGATTCAGGAGAAGTATCTGGCTCGCGACTACGCGGGGGCCGCGGCTGCAGTTCCCATGGAATTTGTCGACCGCACCGCCCTCATCGGTACCCGCGACCGCATCAAGGACCGGCTTGCCGCCTACGCCGACGCCGGAGCCACCACGCTGAGCGTCGCGGTGTACACCGGAACTCCCGAGGAGCAGGTGCACACGCTTCGCACACTGGTCGAGGTGCTCGATGAGGCTGGGCTTGCTACGTGACGCTGCTGTCAGTCGCCGCTGAGGTGAGCTGGCTTCAGGCGATCGTGCTGGGCATCGTTCAGGGGTTCACCGAGTTCCTGCCCATCTCGTCCACCGCGCACATCCTGATCGTGTCGAAGGTCGCCGGATGGGGCGACCCGGGTGCCGCGTTCACCGCGGTCACGCAGATCGGCACCGAACTGGCGGTCATCATCTACTTCCGTCGTGACATCGTGCGTATCGCCACCGCGTGGCTCAGGAGCCTGCGCAACGCTGACCTCCGCGGCTCCCTCGACGCCCGCATGGGCTGGTACGTGATCATCGGCTCGCTGCCGATCCTCATCCTCGGATTCCTGCTGCGCAAGCAGATCGAAACGGTGGCCCGTAACCTCTGGCTCGTCGCCCTGACGCTCATCCTCTTCGGCGTGATCCTCGGGGTCTGCGACGCCCTCGGTCGCCGCGTCAAACAGATCGACGACCTCAACGCGCGCGACGGCATCGTCTATGGGCTGGGCCAGGCGCTCGCCCTCATTCCGGGAGTCTCCCGCTCGGGTGCCACGATCAGTGCTGGCCTCGCGCTGGGCTACACGAGAGAATCGGCGGCTCGGTACTCATTCCTACTGGCCATCCCGGCGGTGCTGGCGAGCGGACTCTTCCAGGCCCTTCAGATTGGCAGCGACACCACGGCAGCGTGGGGACCGACACTGCTCGCCACCGCTATCGCCTTCGTGGTGGGCTACCTCGTCATCGCCTGGCTGCTGCGCTATCTCGCGAGCAACTCGTTCCTGCCCTTCGTCCTCTACCGCATCGCACTAGGACTCGTGCTCATCGTGCTGCTTCTGATGGGCGTCGTGACGGCCGCCTGACCTGCCTGTTACAGCCAGCCAGAACGCTTGAAGGCGCGGTACATCAGCCCGCACGCTCCGAGCATCACTGAAATGACCATGAAGTACCCGTGCTGCCAGTGGAGTTCGGGGATGTTGTCGAAGTTCATGCCGTAGATGCCGGCGATCATGGTGGGAACCGCGGCAATGGCGACCCACGCCGAGATCTGGCGCATGTCGCTGTTCTGCTGTAGCTCGAGTCGCTGGGTGCTGGCCGACAGCAGGGTAGCCAGCAGGTTGTCGTAGCCCTCGACCTGGTCGCTGACTCGCAGGATGTGATCGCTGATGTCGCGGAAGTAGGGCGTGAGAGCCTCGGGCATATCGAGGATGGATGCCTCGAACCGATCATGCGCGGCCGGGACCAGCGGGAGAACCGCACGCTTCATCTCGATGACCTCGCGCTTGAGCCGGTAGATAGCCTGCGAATCATCGGTGCGCACCTGCGAGAACACCGACTCCTGAATCACGTCAATGTCACGCTCGAGCTCGTCGGCGACAAACGTGTAGCCGTCGACCACATCGTCCATCACCTCGTACACCACCGAGAGCACTCCAAGCCGCAGGAGGTCAGGCTTGGACTCCAGCAGAGAACGCACGTCTTGGAGTTCGCCCACGCCCCCAAACCGCACGGTGACCACGAAGTGCTTGCCAACAAACATCGAGATTTGGCCGGTCTCAACATCGCTCGTCTCCTCGACGTACTTGAGCACCTTGAAGAGGAGGAAGGTCGAATCACCCTGTTTCTCGGCCTTCGCCCGCTGCCGCACGTTCAGGGAGTCTTCGACCTGAAGCGCTGGGAGACCAAGCTCCTCAGCGACAATGCTCATCTCGGCGACGGTGGGCTGATAAAGCCCCAGCCACACGAAGGACGATGGATCAGGGTCGGCGCGCACCTGCCGCAGCACGTTGCGCAGTTGCTCGCCGACCTGTCGAGCCTCGGGGGCTTTGCCCAGCAGATCGTCGCGTGACAGGGTGACGCGGCCGTCGCGATACACACCGAGTCCTCGAATCACAGGAGTCATCCTCCCACGGCCGGTATTCGACACTACGCCCCCGCGCCCCACCCTTCCTGAACTCTGGTGCGAACCGACACCCTCCCATGTCCTTTCACACCACAGTTCGTTGCCAAACCCACCACAGAACCCTGATCGACGCGCCCGCCCTGTTCCGAGTCGACCTGCCGTCAGCCAAATCCCGCCCGCACCACCGGGGTCGTAGGCTGACGGGCATGGCCATCGCCCTGCTCATCCGTCACGGCCGCACCTCGGCCAACGCCACTGGAATCCTTGCCGGACACACCGAGGGAGTCGACCTCGACGACCGTGGGCGTGAGCAGGCAGCCGAGCTCGCTCAGCGGCTGATTCGAGTTCCCCTCGCGGCCGTGGTCACCAGCCCGCTACTGCGCACGGTGTCCACCGCCCAGGCGCTGATCGCCCCCCGCGACTCGGCACCCCCCCTGCACCTTGATGAGCGAGTGATCGAGGCCCACTACGGCGACTGGACAGGCCGAGCCCTCAAGGAGCTCGCCAAGGAGCCGCTCTGGAAGGTGGTGCAGGGGCAGCCGAGCGCCGTCACCTTTCCCGGAAGCGGAGGGGAGGCGATGGTGGCCATGGCAGCGCGAGCGGTGGGCGCGGTGCGCGGCTGGGACGCCCAGCTCGAGGCCGAGGGTGGTCCCGACACGGTCTTCGCGGTCATCTCCCACGGCGACGTCATCAAGGCGATTACCGCCGACGCCCTCGGTATGCACCTCGACACCTTCCAGCGCCTCTCGTGTGACCCGTGTTCGGTCACCGTGATCAGGTACACGTCAGTTCGCCCGTTCGTGCTGCGCGTTAACGATGTGGGAGGCAGCGTCGACTCGCTACTGCCTCCGCCGCCGAGCAAGCGTCGCAGCCGCCGATCGACCGATGCAGTGGT
>WLOZ01000096.1 GCA_009699025.1 Actinomycetota bacterium | reverse complement strand
CCCCCACCGACCCTGACTCTGCGGCCTCATGGGTCGCACAGGCCGCGCTGTCGCTGCACGCCGCGATCGAGTCGCTCGCGCCTGCCCTGTCTGTAACTCTGGTGGCGGTTGGCACCGCCACGACGCTCGTGCCTCAACTCGGGTTCGCGGCGCGGGCGGCTCGGCGCCCGATCAGCTGCTACGTGCTGGTCGACGGTGAGCTGCCCTCGGCGTCGACCCGCAGTACCGACTGGCCCGACGCCGCCGTGGTTGTGGTGTGCCGGGCGGAATCGATGGCGGCCCAAGCCTTGCTGCGCGGGTGGGAGGTGCTCGGCGGCGACCCCGCCGACATGATCGCCGAGCTCGCGCGTCGCTGACCCTAGCCCTTCTTGCGGCTGCGCTCGTTGGGTCGATTGCCGCTAGCCGCGCGCACCACCGGGCGCGGCAGGTACTTCACCAGCGTCGACAGCGCCTTGTACTGCAGCCCCGGAACGGTAACCGGCCTACCCCTGCGCACGTCGCGCAACGCGTCGGCCGCCACAGTGTCGGAGTTGAGCCACAGCCACTCGGGCAGGCCGCTCATGTCCATGTCGGCCCGCTGGTGAAACTCGGTGCGCGTGAAGCCGGGCGCCAGCGCGTTGACGTGAACCCCGGTGCCCGCGAGTTCGCGGTTGAGTGACTCACTGAACACGGTGCACCACGACTTTGCTGCCGAGTACGTGCCGCCGGCGATCCAGGCGGCGACACTGCTGACGTTGACGATGCCACCCTGACCCCGTTCGACCATGCCCGGAACCGCCGCGTGGCTCAGCCGCATGACGGCGGTAACGAGCACGTCGAGGAGTCGCTGCTCGTCGACGATGGGCGAGGTCGAGAAGGGGTCATTGAGCCCAAAGCCCGCGTTGTTGACCAGCAGGTCGATCGGGCGCTCGCGGTCGGCCAGCCGCGCCTCGACCCGCTCGCTGTCAGATCGCACCGAGAGGTCGGCCGGCAGCACCTCACACGCGATTCGGTGCTGGGCCCTCAGCCGAGCCGCCAGTTCCTCGAGCCGGGTGGTGTCGCGCGCCACCAGCACCAGGTCGGTTCCCTCGGCTGCGAGCAGGGTGGCAAACGAGAGACCGATGCCGGCGGTGGGCCCGGTGATGAGCGCGGTGGTCACAGTTCGATCAGCACCTTGCCGAGAACACCAGCCTCGACGGCATCGTGCGCCTCGGCGATCTGATCGAGCGTGAAGCGATGCTCGGGCAGGAGCGCCGTGAGCGCCCCCGCCCCGAGGGCCTCGGTGATACCGCGCGTAGCAGCGGCAATCTGCTCGGGGGTGAACACGTACACCAGGGCGAACCGAAGGGTGGCGTTCATGGTCATGAGCGTGCGAACCGGAATCTCAGGATCGGTGAGCTCGTTGGCATAGGTCACAATGACGCCGTGAGGCGCGAGCACCGCGAGATTGAGTTCCCGGTTGGTGCCGAGTGCGACCTCGATGATGCGTGATACTCCGCCGGGCGCCGCGGCGCGGATCTGCTGCGCGGCGTCGGCATCGCGGTAGTTGACCACCACGTGAGCGCCTGCAGCAGTGGCGAGGCGCCCCTTCTCCTCAGAGCTCACGGTGGCAATCACGCGGGCACCGCCGTGCACCGCGAGCTGAATCGCCGCGTTTCCGACCGCGCCGGCTCCGCCCGCCACGAGGATGGTGCGCCCCTCGATCGGTCCGTCGGAGTAGAGGCATCCGTGCGCGGTGATGAACGGGATGCCGAGCGCACCTGCGAAGCTGAGGTCGACGCCATCGGGCACCGGCACGGCCTGACCCTCAGGCAGCACGACGAACTCGGCAGCTGTACCACCGGTTCGCTGCCACGCGGCATGGAAGATCCACACCCGCTGGCCGACTCGCGAAGAATCGACGCCATCACCAACGCTGTCGATCACGCCGGACCCGTCTTGGTTGGGTGTTTGCTGGGGGCCCACCATCGGGGCCTCGGACACGCGCATCTTCCAGTCGGTGGGGTTCACCGCCGAGAAGCTGATACGAACGCGCACCTCACCCGCGCCTGGCTGGGGGTCGGGCAGCTCAACCACCGACAGCACCTCACGAGCAACACCCTTGCGAGAGTAAACAGCAGCGCGCATGTCACCCACCTCCTGCGACCACCCTACTGACGATCGGCCTTCGATACGGTTGCCCCATGTCCGAGAACCAGTGGCAGCGTCTCGTGCCGCGTCTGCACCCCCATGGCCCCACAGTCTTCGGCGAGATGGGGGCGCTCGCCGCCCGCACCGGAGCAGTCAACCTCGGTCAGGGCTTCCCCGACGAGGCGGGGCCGGAGGAGCTTCGGGCCATCGCGATGGCCGAGGTTTCAGACCCGCTCGGCAACCAGTACCCCCCGGCGCACGGACGTATCGAGTTGCGTAAGGCCATCGCCGAGCACCAGCGCGACTGGTACGGCCTCGACTACGACCCGCACACCGAGGTCGTCGTCGGCACGGGTGCGAGTGAGGCCATCGCGAGTGCGCTGCTGGCCCTCATTCACCTCGGCGACGAGGTGTTGGCCTTCGAGCCCGCCTTCGACATCTACGCCGCCCAGACGGCACTCGCGGGCGGAGACTTCCGCACGGTGCCGCTCGGTCCCGGATTTCGCCCCGACGTCGCGGCCCTTGAGGCTGCGATCGGACCACGCACCCGCATGCTCCTGCTGAACTCTCCGCACAATCCCAGCGGCGTGGTGTTCACGCGTGCCGAGTGCGAGGCCATTGCTCGCCTAGCCGTCGAGCACGACCTGCTGGTGCTCAGCGACGAGGTGTACGAGCACCTCATTTACGACGACGCTGAGCACATTCCGTTCGCCACACTGCCCGGTATGCGCGAGCGCACCATCAGCGTCGGCAGCGGCGGCAAGTCGTTCTCGTTCACCGGCTGGAAGGTGGGCTGGGCGTGCGCCCCCGCCGACCTGATGGCAGCCATTCGCGTGCCGCGGCAGCACCTCTCATACGTGAGTGGCGGCCCCTTCCAGAATGCGATTGCCGCAGGCCTGCGCCTGCCGAGGCCCTACTTCACCGACTTCGCAGCAGCGCTGCAGGGAAAGCGCGACCACCTCATCGAGGGCCTGCGCTCGATCGGCCTCGACCCGATCGTCCCGAAGGGCACCTACTTCGTGGTCACCGACGTCTCGCCGCTCGGCACCACCGACGGGGCCGAGTTCGCGTGGGGGCTGCCCGAGCGCGCCGGAGTGGCCTGCATTCCGGTGGGGGCCTTCTGCCAGCAGCGCGGCGACGCCGATCGCTATGTGCGCTGGACCTTCTGCAAGAGGTACGAGGTGCTTGACGCCGCCATTGAGCGTCTGCGCGCCGAATTCAACTAGTCGCGCGTCCGTCGTATTCGGATTCCACCCCCCCACGAACTTGTGTCAGATTCGGACCTCACCCCACCTCTGACTCGAACTTGTGTCAGATGTGGACGAACAATGTCCACTTTTGACACAAGTTCAGGGAAAAGGGGGGAACGGGGAAGGTTGTCGAGCGCGATGGTGCCCGGGACGCACCGCCCTGGATGCTCGAATGAGTTGCTAGCGGTCGTCGCGGCTAAGGCTCACCACGTCGATGAGGCCGGCCTCGCCGACGTCGAGTGTGGAGAAGGTGAGGGTCGCCGACACGGTGCCCTTCGGCGCGTTGCACAGGAGCTCGCACGGCTCGAGCTCGGCGGCGACGATGCTGCCCGTGTAGCGGGCCGTTGAGGTGCCCTTGCGGTCGAAGAACTCGACCGTGTAGGTGAGAATGCCCAACGCGCTGAAGCCGACGGTGTAGTGGCCGGGCTTGAGACCGCGCACCTGCTGGCTCATCGACGAGTTCACGCCGAGCGAGGCGAGCCGCGCTCCCGCGCCCACGGGCGGGGTGATGCCCTCATCGGCGTAGGTCACCACACCGGTGACGGGCACGAGGGTCAGCAGGTGAAGGACCGACTCCTTCTTGATGTCGTAGTCGCTGAGGGTGCGACCATCCTCAAGGACCTTGCCGCCGTAGATCAGGGTCTGCTGGTCGGGCGGGAAGCCTTCCTTGTCCTGGATCTTCTGCTTGACGTTGTCGATGGTGTCCGACGGCTCGACCTCGAGGGTGATCATCGTCGTTCTCGTGCGGATGAAGATCTGCATGGAGGTGCCTCTCGGCTTAGGCGCTCGTCAGGCTCACGACATCGATAAGGCCCGCCTCGCCCGCTTCGCGCGTGGAGAAGGTGAGTGTGACCGATGCGGTGCTCTGAGGCGCCGCGCACGGCAGCGTGAAGGGGTCGAGTGTGGTCGACGTGACGTTGCCCGTGTAGCGGGCGGTGGAGTTTCCCTTCCTGTCGAAGAACTCCACCACGAACGACAGCGAACCCTGAGAGTAGAAGCCCACGGTGTAGCGTCCCGATTTGATGTCGCGCACGCGCTGGCTCATGGAACAATTCGGACCCAGGCAGGCCAGCCGTCCTCCGCCGGTCTCGGGCGCGGTGACACCCACCGCCTCGTACGTGACCACCCCGGTCTGGCGCACGAGACGCACCAGGTTAAGGGTCGCCTCCTTCTGGATGTTGTAGTCGGCCAACGTCAAGCCGTCCTGCAGCACCTGACCGGCGAAGATCAGCGTCTGCTGCTCAGGCGGAATGAACAGCGTGTCCTCGATCTTCTGCTTGACGTTCTCGATGGAGTCGCTCGACTCGACATCGAGGGTGAGAGTGTCGCCGGTCTGCGTCTTGACGAAAATCTGCATACCGCTCATGCGGGCACCACCGTGACGACCCAGTCATCGATCTCAGGCCCTCCGAGCGGACCCTTCTCGAACGACCCGTTCCGAATCAGGTTGCGGCTCGAAGGGCGCTTGCGCGCTTCGCTGGCAGGCGGCACGGCGGCCTGAGCGGCACCTGCCCCCACCGCGCTGGCTGCAATCAGGGCTCCGAGGGCCCCTACTCCCCCGAGGAACTGACGTCGGACTATGTCCATCCTTGAAGGTAACACGCACCGCTCGACGGCACGAGGATAAGTCGGCTGCGCCCGCACCCTCCCCTCCTTTCGAACTTGTGTCACATTCGGACTCCTCCTGTCCCTTTCTGACACAAGTTCGGTTGAGTGACGCCTCCGTCAGTACTGTTGCGCCCATGCCAGCACTCTGCGTGGGATGTGGGCTGTGCTGCGACGGCACCATGTTCCACGCCACCGACCTCGCGCCCACCGACGATCGCGCCGCGCTCGAGTCGCTCGGCACGGTGTTCGTCGCCGACATCCACTCCACCAGGTTCGAGCAGCCCTGCCCTGCCCAGGTCGGAGGTTGCTGCACGGTGTATCCAACGCGACCCATGATGTGCCGCGACTACAACTGCGCCCTGCTGTTGAAGGTCGAGGAGGGCGCCATCGGAGAGGCTGATGCCCGAGTGATTGTTGACTCGGCCACTACGCTTCGCGACCGCGTGCACGCAGGTCTCGCCGAACTCGACGCCGGCTGGCCACGCATGCTGGGGTCGCAGCACCTCACTCAGAGGGTGATCCGTGCCCACAAGCGGCACGGCAGTTCCCCCGAACTCGAGCACGTTGTTGACGACGCGCTCAAGCTACAGGCAATGATCTCCGAGCACTTCACTGTGCGACCGGACCCCGACAACGCCCCCTGACAACAACCTCACCCCACCTCTGACTCGAACTTGTGTCAGATCAGGACGAACAATGTCCACTTCTGACACAAGTTCAGGGGAAGGGGGAAGGGGGGGAAGGCGGGAGGAAGGGGGAAAGGAGTTACGGGGCCGACACCACCGCGAGCGCGTCGCCGTCGACGTCGACCATCACAGTGTCGCCGTCGCGCACGTCGCCCGACAGAATGGCCTTGGCCAACTTGTCGCCCACCGCCGACTGCACCAGCCGCCGCAGCGGGCGCGCGCCGTACACCGGGTCGAACCCTCCCTGCACCAGCCAGTTCTTGGCGGCCTGCGTGACCTCGAGCGTGAGCCTGCGGTCGGTGAGCCGGGCCTGCAGCGCACCGAGCTGCAGGTCGACGATGTAGGTGAGCTGCTCCTTACCGAGCGCGTTGAACATCACCACATCGTCGAGTCGATTGAGAAACTCGGGCTTGAAGTTGGCCCGCACCGCGCCCATAACAGCCTCGCGCTTGGCAGCGTCGTCGAGCGTTGGGTCGACCAGGAACGATGACCCGAGGTTCGACGTGAGGATAAGAATCGCATTGCGGAAGTCGACCGTGCGGCCCTGACCATCGGTGAGGCGTCCATCGTCGAGCACCTGCAGCAGGATGTCGAACACCTCGTGGTGGGCCTTCTCAACCTCGTCGAGCAGCACCACTGTGTAGGGCCGCCGGCGCACGGCCTCGGTGAGTTGGCCGCCCTCCTCGTACCCCACGTATCCGGGTGGCGCACCCACGAGCCGCGCCACCGAGTGCTTCTCGCCGTACTCGCTCATGTCGATTCGCGTCATGGCCCGCTCGTCGTCGAAGAGGAAGTCGGCGAGCGCCTTGGCCAGCTCGGTCTTGCCCACGCCGGTGGGCCCGAGGAAGAGGAACGATCCGGTGGGGCGGTCGGGATCGGCCACTCCCGCGCGCGCACGACGCACGGCGTCGGCCACCGCCTGCACCGCGGCTGACTGACCCACCACGCGGCCGCTCAGCACCTCTTCCATACGCAGCAGTTTGTGGGTCTCGCCCTCGAGCAGACGCCCTGCCGGAATTCCGGTCCAGGCCGACACCACCTCGGCGACGTCGTCGGGGTCGACCTCCTCCTTCACCATCGCCGTGCGGGCGTTGGTCTCGGCGGTCACCCTCGAGAGCTCGTCCTCGAGCGCGGGCAGGTCGGCGTAGACGATGCGCGACGCCTCCTCGAAGT
>WLOZ01000095.1 GCA_009699025.1 Actinomycetota bacterium | reverse complement strand
GGTCAAGGAGGGCATCGAGGTAGTGAGGTGGGGCCAGCTGAGCGACACCGAGCGCCAGCAGCTCGCTCGTATCTTCCTCGACCAGATCTTCCCGGTGCTGACGCCCCTCGCGGTCGATCCAGCGCACCCATTCCCCTACATTTCGGGCCTGTCGCTAAATCTCGCCGTGGTGATGCGCAACCCAGACTCCGGAAACGAGCTGTTTGCCCGCGTGAAGGTGCCGCCGGTGCTGCCGCGGTTCCTCAACGTCGGCGGCGCGCGCTTCGTCCCGCTCGAAGACGTCATCGCCGCTCACCTGCACGATCTCTTCCCAGGCATGGAGGTACTGCAGCAGCACACCTTCCGGGTCACGCGCAATGAAGACCTCGAAGTCGAGGAAGACGACGCCGAGAACCTGTTGCAGGCCCTCGAGCGCGAGCTGATGCGTCGAAGATTCGGCCCGGCGGTGCGACTCGAGGTCGAGGATTCCATGGACCCGCACGTGCTCGACCTGCTGATGCGCGAGCTGGAGGTGAGCGCTTCCGAGGTGTTCCGGCTCGAGGGGCCGCTTGACCTCCGAGGCCTGTGGTCACTCGTCGACCTCAACCGCGACGACCTCAAATTCCCGGCCTTCCTGCCCAAAACCAGCTATGCGCTCTCCGACGTCGAGTCGGCGCTCTCACCCGACGTCCTCGAGGTCATGCGCGCCAAGGATGTGCTGCTGCACCACCCCTACGACTCGTTCTCCACCAGCGTGCAGCTCTTTCTTGAGCAGGCTGCCAGCGACCCGAACGTGCTCGCGATCAAGCAGACTCTCTACCGCACCAGTGGTGACTCACCCATCGTCGACGCTCTCATTCAGGCCGCCGAGGCCGGCAAGCAGGTGCTCGCGCTGGTCGAACTCAAGGCCCGCTTCGACGAGCAGGCCAACATCACGTGGGCGCGTAAACTCGAGCAGGCTGGCGTGCACGTTGTGTATGGGCTCGTTGGCCTCAAGACCCACTGCAAGCTCTCGATGGTGGTGCGCAATGACGGCGGGGTGCTCCGCCGCTACTGCCACATCGGAACCGGCAACTACCACCCCAAGACGGCTCGCCTCTACGAGGACCTCGGCCTGCTCACCAGCGATCCCGTGATCGGCGCCGACGTGGCCAACCTCTTCAACCAGTTATCCGGCTACTCAATGAATACCCAGTACCAGCGATTGCTGGTCGCGCCGCACTCGGTGCGCAGCGGCCTCATTGAGCGGATCGAACGCGAGGTCGAGCACCTGCGCGCCGGGAAGCCCGCTCGAATCCGCTTCAAGTGCAACAGCATCGTCGATGAGCCGGTCATTGACTCCCTCTACCGAGCCGCGAGGGCGGGGGTTCCGGTTGATTTGGTGGTGCGCGGAATCTGCGCCATTAAGGGGGGTGTTCCTGGCCTATCGGAGAACATTCGGGTGGTGTCGATCCTCGGGCGATTCCTCGAGCACAGCCGCATCTTCGAATTCGCCAACGGAGGGAACAGCGAGGTGTGGATCGGCTCGGCTGACCTCATGCACCGCAACCTCGACCGCCGCGTCGAGACCCTCGTTCGCCTCGATGCGCCCGGGCAGGCCACCGAGGTTGGCGAGCTCCTCGACCTCGCGCTCGACCCCGGCACTGCCGCCTGGCACCTCCAGCCCGACAGCCGGTGGCTGCGACGCTCGCACGACGACTCCGGAAAGCCCCTCGTCGACTACCAGGCCGCTCTCATCAGCACCAAGCACCGCCGGCCCGTGGCGACCATGCCATGACCGACGTCGAGGCTCCTTCGGAGCTGCCCGTTGAGGTCGACCAGGTTCTGATTCCGGCCGAGGATGGCGACCCCCCGCCCCCACAGCCAGACGTGCCTGCACCTCCCGCTGCCACCACCGAACGTGAGATCGAGCGCAAGCTGAGGGTCCCTGCCCTCTTCACGATGCCTCCTATCGTCGGCGAAAACACCGGGGTCTCGCGCGTTGTGGCCCGTCCGCCGATCGTGCTGTCGGCCACCTACTTCGACACCGACGACCTGCGTCTCGCCCGCTGGGGTATCACCCTGCGACGGCGCGAGGGTGGCGGCGATGCGGGCTGGCACCTCAAGCTTCCTGTTGCCGGAGGGCACTCGGGCGATCGCGATGAGGTGCAGTTGCCCCTCTCGGCCGGCGAGCCCATCAGTCCGCCTCGAGAGCTCACACACCTGGTCACCGCCCTCGTTCGCGGAGTGAGTTTGCGTCCGGTGGCCGCGCTGCGCACCGAGCGCACCCCGTTTCTCCTGCGATCCCCCGACGACAGGCTCCTCGCCGAACTGGTCGACGACGTGGTGTCAGTTCTCGACGGCGAGCGCGTGGCGGGTCGATTCCGAGAGATCGAGGTCGAGGCGAGGGACGCCACCGCCGCCGACCTTGACACGATTCTGGCGGTGCTCCAGGCAGCGGGGGCCGAGCCCGGCACCACCAGCAAGGCCGCACACGCCCTCGGGCCGCGCGCTACGGCGCCACCCGACGTTCCCGTGCCCTCGGCCCCGACTCCGCGTGGTCCGTCATCGGTCGCTGTGCACGCCCATCTGCTCACGCAGACCCGCCGTCTGCTGCTCAACGACGTGCGCATGCGACGCGACCTACCCGACGCCGTGCATCAAATGCGAGTCGCGGCCCGACGGCTGCGCAGTTCGCTGCGAACCTTTCGGCCCCTGCTCAACCGCGACTGGGCCGATTCCCTCCGCGACGACCTCGGCTGGGTTGCTGAAGAACTCGGGCTCATTCGCGACACCGAGGTGCTGCTCAAGCGCCTCGTTGCGCACTGCGACCAGATTCCCGACCCCACGTCGAGAGAGGCAACCCGTTCGCTGGTCACCGACACACTCACGAAAGCGCTCGACTCTTCACGGGAGTCTGCGCTCACGGCGCTAGGTTCGCCGCGTTACCTCGCGGTACTCGAGCACCTCGTGACGTCGGCACGCGAGCCCCGGTTCACCGAGATCGCCACCAGGTCGGCCCGCAAGGTTCTTCCCGAACTGTCGTGGAAGGCCTGGAGCCAACTGCGCGACGAGGCCAGCGGGCTCGACCACGACGTCGCCGCCGAGCAATGGCACCGAACCCGCATTACCGCCAAGAGGGCGCGATACGCCGCTGAGGCGCTTGAGCCCGTGTTCGGCTCAGAGGCGACTTTGCTCGCGACGTCGCTCGAGGATGTCACCGAGCTCCTCGGCGAGCATCAGGACTCATCGGTGGCCCGCGATCTGATCGTTGACCTCGCCCATCAGCCCGGCCTCGGCGGACCCGAGGGCTGGGGCCTCGGACTCCTGCACGGCATTGAGGTGCAGTGCGAGCGCGACGCCCGCGATCGCTTTCCCTCAGTGTGGGAAAGGGCCATGCAGGCCCACCAACGCTCACCCCTGCGCTAGCCCTGATTGCTATGGCCACCTCCGACGATTCCATCCGCGCTGCAGGAGTGGTCTGCCTTCGCGAGCGGCCCGGCAGCCACGATGAGTCGACGCCCTCTGGTCCGGAGGTGCTGCTCATCCACCGCACCCAACTCAAGGACTGGTCACTGCCCAAGGGCAAGCTCGAGCGCGGCGAGCATGTGGCCGTTGCCGCAGTGCGCGAGACGGCCGAGGAGTCTGGCTTCGACGTGGTACTCGGGGTCCCTCTCACCACGCAGCGCTACCCCGTGGGCGATCGTGGCAAGGAGGTCGCGTACTGGCTGGCCAGAGTGGTCGGTCGTGGACCGTGGGAGGTCAACCGCGAGGTTGACGAGGTGCGCTGGGTCGACATCGCCCAAGCCCCTTCCTTGCTCACCTACCCTCGCGACGCCGACCTGGTGCGCAGCGCAACGCTGAAGCCGCGCGGCACCTCACCCCTGGTCATCCTCCGCCACGCCCAGGCCGAGAAGCGGTCGGAGTACGCCCGGCGATTCGCGTCGCCGCCCCCCGATAGCTCACGTCCGCTCACCCGCGTGGGCGAACGCCAGTCGCAGGACATTGCGCCAGTGCTGGCTGCCTACGGGGTCACGCGCGTTCATTCGTCGCCCTACACCCGGTGTTTCGACACGGTGGCTCCCCATGCCCATCAGCGCGGCATCGACATCGTGGAGGAACCCCTGCTGTCGGAGGAGGGCTTCGCCGGAGCGCGCAAGGCAGCGATGCGCCGGTTCACCGAGTTGCTCAACGACCCCGCGCCCATGGTGGTGTGCACACACCGTCCCGTGCTGCCCTCGCTCTTCGAGCAGCTACGACGCGACGTGGGCGTCCTCGACATCAATCCCGACCTGCCGGCAGGTGGCTTCGTGGTGGTGCATCGGACCGTCACCGCCAGCGTGTCGGACGCACCGGGTGAGGCAGAACTGACGGTGAACGTTGTCGCGGTGGAGCACCACACTCCCTAGCTGGCGTCTCCTCCCCGGGTCTGGATGTCCTCCTTCCTAAGCCAGCCCTCCCCGAGGCGGACAGCATCGGCCGTAATTCCCCTGTTCATCTCCCGTTCACTAAGTGACTCCGAAGCGGTCACACGTACGGGTTACCTTGACCTCAGTTCTGTTCTACGGAAGAACACCCCACCTTCGGAGGATCCTGTGCTCAACACGCGCTCCGCTCGAGTGGCACTCGCCCTCGCTGCCGGAACTCTCACGCTCGCCGCCTGCGGCTCATCCGGCGGCGGAGGCTCGTCAACGAGTGCCTCCGGCGGGCCCACTAACTGTGCGACCGGCTCGCTCAAGGCCTCGGGCTCGTCGGCCCAGAAGAACGCCATCACCGAGTGGATTAACACCTACCAGACCGACTGCCCGGGCAGCACCATCGAGTACACCGCCAACGGATCGGGCGCCGGTATCACCGACTTCACCAACGCGCAGACAGACTTCGCCGGCTCAGACTCCGCGCTCAAGGAGGAGGAGCAGCCGGCCGCCGACAAGCGGTGCGCCACCGGCACTGCCCTCAACATCCCCATGGTCGGCGGCGCCATCGCCTTGGCCTACAACCTCGCCGGCGTCGACAAGCTGATCCTCAACGCCGAGGTCACAGCCGGTATCTTCGCGAACGCGATCACCACCTGGGACGACCCGAAGATCGCCGCCCTCAACCCCGGTGTCACGCTGCCGAGCGCCTCCATCGCGCAGTTCCATCGCAGCGACTCATCGGGCACCACCGGCAACTTCACCAAGTGGCTCGTGGCCGCGGCGGGCACGGCGTGGACCTTTGACACCGGCAAGGAGTGGAAGGCTCCGGGCGGTCAGGGCTCGAAGGGATCCGACCAGGTGCTGGCCTCGGTCAAGTCCACCCCGAACTCCATCGGCTACGTGGAGTTGTCGTTCGTGCAGGACGTCGCGGGCATCGGCGCCGCGTGGATCGACAACGGTTCGGGCCCGGTCGAGCCCAGCTCGGGCAACGCCGCGCTGACCATCGCGTCGGCCCAGGTGACAGGCACGGGCAACAATCTGTCGCTCAAGATCGATTACGCCACCCAGGCCGCGAACTCGTACCCCGCGGTACTGGTCACGTATGAGATCACCTGCGAGAAGGGTCTCGCGGCCGGTCAGGCAGCGCTGGTGAAGTCCTTCCTCACCTACACCTCGAGTGATGCAGCCCAAGGCGAGCTCAGCGCCTTCGGCTACGTGCCGATCACCGGCGATCTGCTCACCAAGGTGCGAACCGCGGTGGCCTCGATTTCCTAGCCCCGCAGCACTCGCTGAGGTGGCCCCGGCATCGCGTGATGCCGGGGCCACCTCAATCCCCTAGTCTCAACTCTGCGGACACCATCCACCCGTTGGCGAGGAGTAGCCCTGATGCGCACGGCATCGCCCCCGGATGACGTAGCCCCCGTGAGCAGGGAGAGCCGCACGGTCGGCGTACGTGCCGGCGACAGGGCCTTCAAGGGGCTTGCCGCAGGGGCCGGCATCACCGTGCTGGTCATCATGGGGGCCATCGGCGCCTTCCTAGTGTGGAAGTCCATCCCCTCGCTCCAAGCCAACTCCGCCAACTTCTTCACCAGCACCGACTGGTTCCCCGAGGACAAGCCCCCCACGTTCGGCATCGCCGCACTGCTGTTCGGAACTGCCATCAGCGCGTCGATCGCCATGCTGCTGGCCGTTCCGGTGGGTATTGGGATCGCCCTCTTCATCGCCTTCTACGCTCCGCGACCCGTGGCCGCCGCGCTGGCCTTTGTCACCGACCTGCTGGCCGCCGTGCCCTCGATCATCTTCGGCCTCTGGGGCCTCGCGGTGCTCATGCCCAATATGGAGGGCACGGCTCGTTGGCTCGACGAGTACCTGGGTTGGATCCCCCTCTTTCAGAACGATCTCAACATCTACACCAAGAGCTTGTTCATCGCCGGCGTCGTGCTGGCCATCATGGTGCTGCCTACCGTGTCGGCAGTGAGCCGCGAAGTCTTCGTCCAGGTGCCGAGGGAGCACATCGAGGGGGCGCTGGCTCTCGGGGCCACCCGTTGGGAAATGGTTCGCATGGCGGTCTTCCCCTTCGCTCGTCCCGGAATGATCTCTGCGGCGATGCTCGGGCTCGGCCGAGCGCTGGGCGAGACCATCGCGGTGGCCCTGATCCTGTCGGCCGCCTTCACGATCAACTGGCACATCACCGAGCCCGGGGGCAATAGCTTCGCGGCTAACATCGCGCTGAAGTGGAATGAGGCAGGGCCCATCGGCCTGTCGGCCCTCATCGCGTCCGGGCTGGTGCTCTTCGTCATCACGCTCGCCGTCAATATGGTCGCGCGCTGGATCGTGGCACGCCGCGCCGAGTTCTCAGGGGCGAACTGATGAGCGTCACCACTCCCGAGCCCACCCGGTCGACCAATCAGGGCTCCCTCGGCAGCACGCTCAACGGCCGCCGTCTGCCGC
>WLOZ01000094.1 GCA_009699025.1 Actinomycetota bacterium | reverse complement strand
CTTCGTGCGCACCGAAAGCGCGGAGGTCTTCAGCGTGCCGCCACCCACGTAGAAGCGGTAGGGACTGGTGTCCTCACTGCCTCGGAGCAAGCCCGTCGGCGGCACAGAGAACTGGATGAAGTCCCGCCCAGTCCAACCGCCACCGGCAACGTCACTGCCCGTGCCGGCATCGCACAGGAGCACCTCAACGATGCCGGTGCCCGGGTAGCTGCGATTGGTGCTGCGGTAGTAGCTGATAACGCTGACACAGCCACCGTTAAGCCACTCGGCGGAGGAGCGTCGGTCACTCTGCTGTACCCGTCCACCGTTGAGAATTTCCTCGATGGGGCAATCCTCGGAGGTGACTTCCTGACAAACAGTGACAATGTCTTGCAGGACCTTTGCATTGTCGGTGCCAACGGCATTGCCGGTGAAGGTGAACTTCACCACACCATCACGCCACGAGCCACTGATATTCCAGTTACCGCGGATGTAGTTGGCCTGAACGCTGACCTCAGCGGTGGTGTTGTCTCCGGCTCCCTCACGCCAACTTGAGGCCTTAGCGCCGATGATGCCATTGTCGTACACGGTATTGGCCGCAGTGTTGAGGAGCGTGAAATCGTCTACCAGCGTGACCTTGCCCTCGCCGCCGGACTCGATCCTAGTACCGAGTTCAACCCAGCTCTGAGCATTCCCGGCACTGTTCAGGCCGCTGGCAGTGAGCGCGATGGTGGTCACTGCTAAGGCCGCACAGGCTGCCAGCGAACGGTGGTTGACACGGGCGAGGACGCTCATGAGACTCCTCAACGAGGCTGACGTGGTGGCTTCCGAGTGTTCGCAGCATAGGCCCATTTTCCTGGTGCGTCGGCGAAATCCACTCGAAAGTGTGAGGGCGGGTGAACGAAGCCTTTCTGCCGGTCGCACTCACGGACAACGGACGTCACGGCACCTCGATGAGAGGTTGCCGCCGCCGCTTCATCGAGAGGTACGCGAAGGGAACAACCACCAGCGCGACGATGTCCGTGGGATCCACGATCACCTCGATGGGCGTTGGTCCCACTGGGGCCTGCCCACTTGCGAGCGCACTGAGCGCCAGCACAGGCCAGCGCAGGATGCCGATTCCGAGTGCGTAGGTCGAGGCGACGAGCGGCAGAGTCTTGACCAAGGCGAATCCAATCGCCACCACCCAGCAGGTCGTGGCGATGAGTCGCGACGCGGCCTGCCACCGCGGACCCCGAATCCTGCGGGCGACTTCGACCAGGGAGACGAGCACAATCGGCAGTAGGAAGAGGCCGGCAAAGTCCGACAGTTTTCCCGTGACCCACCCCGGTCCGCGCCCCTTGAGCCACACGTCGTTCACCACCAGCGTCGCGAGAGCGACCGCCGGCGCCAAGCCCAGTAGCAGGTCACCCGGTGCCGACGGGGCGGGCTCGTCAGACAGTGTGGCGACCGTAACCGTGAACCCGTCGCCGGACGGTGAGTCGATTTCCACGAGAGATGCTCATAGCCGAAGGGTACTGCGACCGACGGTCAGCGAACCATGCTTCAGGCACTGCGCTGCGCCGGGCTGCACCCTTCCGGTCGCTCAAGCCCCGCATTCAAAGGTCACCGATTGACCAAAGAATCCCCAGACGGTCACCGAGTGACCAACGATGCCGGGAAGAGGAGACGTCGCGGAGGACAGCCTTTCCGTAGGCGAATGGACCCGGCGACCCTCAGACGAAGCCGCGAGGGATTCGAACCAGCGATCGGGCACTTCGCGCTACATTGATGAGACGACAGCCCCGGACTTTCACAATCTGGGGCTCACTCATCGGGTGAGGTCACAGGTCGTGCCGCAGTGAAAGGAATATCGAGTGATACGTACTCTTCGTCCTCTCGTGCTCTGTCTCTGTGCGCTGATCGCCGGAGTTGGCTTAGTGGCCACCTCTGCTACCGCCGACTCTGTCGCCCCCTCTCCGTCCGGTTCGGGGAGCACCGCCCCTACGGTGCTGCACATTGGTATCACCTCAGGCATCGACAACCCCAACATTTTCGCGGTGGCTTCGGTCGCAGAATGGCAAGCAGTCGTGATGCAGTACGACATGCTGCTCCGGTTCGGCGACAAGGACCTCACGGCCGCCCCCTCCCTTGCCACCGGCTGTGATTCCAACGCCGATCGCACGGTCTGGACGTGTCACCTGCAGCCGGGTCTCAAGTGGAGTGACGGTCAGCCCCTCACCTCGAAGGACGTTGCGTTTTCATACAGGTTCGTCATTGACAAGCAGTTCGACTACTTCAGCGGGTACTTCCCTGAAGGCACCACCTTCGAGACTCCCGACGATCTCACCCTGGTGTGGAAGTCGCCCACACCCACCAACGGGCCCACGGTGCCCGCCTGGTCATATGTCGTACCCGAACACGTCTGGAAGAAGTACGCCAACGCCGACGCCAAGACCATCCGCGCAGCAGAGACTCTGCCCAATGTGGGATCAGGTCCGTATGTCATGTCGAGCGCCAACCCCGGGCAGAACTGGACGTTTACTCGTAACCCGAACTTCTGGGGTACCAAGCCCGCCTACGACACCATCGAATTCCAACTGTTCACCAACCAAGACGCCATGGTGCAGGCGCTGAAGAACGGTCAAATCGACATCGCCGACGGTATCGAGGGTTCTCTGCTGCCCGCGGTCAGTGCGATTCCTAACGTCGCGGTGCAGAGGGTTGTCGCTGACTCGTGGGTCAACCTCGCCTTTAACTTCGGCGGGCAGGGCGCAGCCTCGAAGCCGCTCCCCGCGCTTGCCGATATCACTGTGCGCAAGGCGATTGAGATGGCGATCGACAAGCAGCAAATTGTCGACAAGGTGTATCCGGGCTCGGCAACTCCTGGCGACACCATCATTCGGCCGTTGTCGACCTACTGGCACCTGACCGTGCCCCCAGACAAGCTCATCCCCTACGACCCGGCCGCCGCCAACGCGATGCTCGACAAGGCCGGCTACACGATGGGCGCTGACGGCGTTCGAGTTGACCCCACAACTGGGCAGCGGCTGACAATTCGAATGCCGGTATCTGATGACACGCCGGGCAGCACGCAGGCCGGACAACTCGTCGCTTCCTTTCTCAAGAAGATCGGCATCGCGGTCACGGTCCAGCCGGTGACCGCGGGCAAAATGTACGACCTCCAGCAGGCCGGAGACTTCGACGCGTACATCTGGTACTGGAGCGGCGATCCAGATCCGAACTACCAGTTGTCGGCATTCACCAGTACTCCGTGCCCCGGTCTCAGCGACGGCTGCTGGAACGACCCCGCCTACGACGCGATGTTTGCCAAGCAGCAGGCCACGCTCGATCCGGCCGCACGCAAAGTAATCGTCGACGAAATGCAGCAGTACGTGTACGACCAGGTGCCTAACGTGGTTCTCGTGTACCCCGAAACCATCGAGGCCTACCGCACCGACAAGGTGGCCGGACTCACGCCCGTGCCCGAGGGCAACGGCTACCTCATGCCGTCGTACGTGTACACCAGCATGGTGAACGCGTACCCCGTCACCGCCGATACTGGCTCCAGCTCGCCTGCGTCGTCCGGTAGCTCTGGAATACCGGCGTGGGTGTGGGCAGTTGTCGCCCTCATCGTGATCGCACTGATTGCCGTGGTCGTGCGCCGCAGTCGCGGGGCTGCAGAGCGCGACGAGCGCGACTAGACCCGGCTGGTCGACTGCATGAGTCTGACTTTCCTGGCCCGCAAGGCGGGTTGGGCTTTATTGACGCTGTGGTTCATCCTGTCGGTCAATTTCTTCCTGTTCCGGATCATGCCCGGTGACCCGGTGGCACTCCTCGCCCGCAGCCAACGGCTGTCGCCCGAAGCGCTGGCACGCCAACGCGAACTCTTCGGACTCGATCTGCCGATTCCGCAGCAGTACCTCACGTACCTGCGTGAGACGCTGACCGGCAACCTCGGGGTGAGCATCCTGTCGGGGCGCGAGGTGCTGTCGATGGTCGCCGATCGAATGTGGCCCACCATCCTGCTCGTCGGACTCGGCACGCTGATTGCGGCCGTTGTGGGGGTGATGCTCGGAATGCGGGCCGGCTGGCGTCGCGGCAGTGGAATCGACAACGGCAGCCTCTACGGCTCACTTCTGCTCTACGCCACTCCAGAGGGCTGGCTCGGCATGATGTTGCTCATCCTGTTCGCTGGCGCGCTCGGCTGGTTTCCCGCCGGCGGCTACTCGTCGGCCGAGTCCGGTGGAGGCGTGGGTGACGTCACGTCACACTTGGCACTTCCCGTGCTCACGCTCGCGCTCGGTTACGTTGGTCAATTCTTCATCGTGATGCGCGCCTCCATGATTGATGTGAAATCACAGGACTACATCCGACTCGCGCGCGCGAAGGGGCTCGCCGATCCTGTGGTGCGTCGCCGCCACGCGGCTCCCAACGCGATTTTGCCCACGATCACCCTGGTGGTGCTGAGTTTCGGATTCGTGCTGGGCGGAGCCATCGTGATTGAGACCGTGTTCTCGTGGCCAGGCCTCGGCCTGCTCACCTACCAAGCTATCCAGACGCTGGACTATCCGGTGCTGCAGGCTGTGTTCCTCCTGTCTAGTGGTGCAGTGATCGTCGCCAACCTGATCGCCGACATCGCGTACGGGTTGCTCGATCCGCGGGTGGAGCAGATCTGACATGGTCGAGATACAGCCACCTCACCGAACGTCGGCCTCACACCTCGCGTGGCAGCGGCGTCGCATCGGTTGGTCGCGCGGCTGGAACGCCTACCGTCGAAACAGGCGCGGGCTGATCGGCCTGATTGTTTTGGTCGCGTTCGGAGTGATCGCGGTGCTGTCTCCCCTGCTGGTGTCTCCCGACTCGATTGATCCGTCTAGCGCAACGGGCACTCCGAATAGTCCACCAACAGCCGGCTACCCGCTTGGCACTGATTCGTTCGGGCGCTCGGTGTTGAGCCTGCTGATCGTGGGGGCTCGAGTGTCATTGACAGTCGGCCTCGCGGCAACGGCGGCCGCGGTGTTCATTGGCGCAACCTTCGGGTTGCTCAGCGGCTACTACGGTGGAACCGCCATCGATCGAGTGCTGGGTGCACTGATCGACTGGTTTCTGGTGATTCCGTGGCTGGTGTTAGCCATTGTCATGGCCGCTATCCTCGGACCAACTCTGCTCAACGTCATTATCGTTATCGCCGTGACATCGTGGGCACTGACTGCACGTGTGGTGCGGGCCCAGACTTTGAGTGTGCGTGAGTTGCCGTTCGTTGAACGAGCGCGCGCACTGGGAGCTCGCGACACCACCATTCTCACGCGCCACGTTGTACCCAGCGTGTTTCCGGTGATCTTTGCTCAGGCCGTTCTCACTGTCGCTATCGCGATTTTGTCAGAGACGACGCTGTCGATTCTCGGTCTCGGCGACCCCACATCAGTGTCGTGGGGTCGCACGATTGAAGAGGCCTTCAGCGGCGGTGCGATGGCCAACGGCTACTGGTGGTGGATCGTGCCGCCCGGGTTAGCCGTCGTGTGTGTCACGCTCGCATTCACACTGTGCGGTTACGCGTTGGAAGAAGTGCTAGATCCGCGGCTTCGCGACTAATGAAGGAGCACTGATGAGTACCGACCGTGCCAACCCGTTTCTGGCGGAGGGCGAGTGGCTCAAGTGCGCTCTGCACACGCATTCGACCGTGAGCGACGGAACCCTGACACCGCACTCGCTGGCTCACGCCTACGAAGAGGCCGGGTTCGATGTGCTGTCGATCACCGACCACTGGCGCATCGCCGAAGCACCGTCAACCGATCGGCTCCTCACGATTCCCGGCGCCGAGCTCGGCTTTGACCTACGCACGCCAAACTACCCGGGTCAGTCGGCGGAATTCCTAGTGTGGGGTATCGACCATCTCCCCGACGATCCCGGCGGCGATCAGGCCAACTGGATGTTCAACGCGGAGGAGAACTGGGAAGTGCGCACCTTCCCTTCGCTTTCGCACGGCGCAGCCTGGGCGGCCACGATGGGAGCGGTTGTCTACACGGCACATCCGTACTGGAACCAGTTGTCGATCGACGACATCATCGACGCTGATGGCGTGGCGGGCATCGAAGTGTTCAACGGCTCGTCCGATGCTGAAGATGGTCGGGGCGACTCATCGGCGTGGTGGGACGCAATGCTGGGAAGTGGCCGCACCGTTTTCGGAATCGGTACCGACGATCAGCACTACCCACTATTCGAGCTCGGCCTAGCGTGGACCATGGTGCGCGCTGCTGAGCGCACTCAGGAGGCCGTACTCGCTGCGTTGCGTACCGGACAGTCGTACTTTTCCAACGGGCCCACCATTCACCATCTCGAAGTGGTCGACGGTGGTGTCATGGTGGAGTGTTCGCCCGCTCGATCAATTCGAGTTCAGCGCGAACAGGAACACGGTACGAGTGTGTCGGTGGGGCGGGGTGGTCGCCGCTTCGGAACCATTCTCGACACCGATGGCCAGGGACTTATCACGAGAGCCCTTATCCACTGCGATGCCGATGCGTTGTACCGACGCATTGTGGTGGTCGACGCAGCCGGTGGGCGAGCCTGGAGTAACCCGATCTAAAGCGGGCCAGGTGATGCGTCGAGTACTGCGCGCACCTGCTGGTCGAGTAGTCCGTTGGTAACGAGAAGACGGCACCCGGGGTAGGGGTCGATTGCGTCGGTTGCGCTCACGCTCCCGCCGGCCTCCTCCACGATCACCGAGGTCGCTGCCCAATCCCACTCGTAGCAGGCGAGCGTTTCAACCGCGACTTCAACCGAGCCGCGCGCCACCAAGAGATGACTCCACGCGTCGGCGAATCCGCGCGTGCCCCGCGACGCACTCACCAGTCGTAACAGTGGGTCGAGTTGATCGGTGGCCGCAAAGTCACTCACCGACGCGTGCAGCACCAG
>WLOZ01000093.1 GCA_009699025.1 Actinomycetota bacterium | reverse complement strand
TCGAAGTCGTGGGTCACCTCCCAGTTCGACCGCTACGTGCTGGGCAACACGGTGCTCGCGCAGCCCGAGGACTCCGGCATGATTCGCATCGACGAAGAATCGGGGCTCGGAGTCGCGCTGTCCACCGACTGCAATAGTCGGGTCGCCAAGCTCGATCCCTATGTCGGGGCGCAGCACTCGCTGGCCGAGGCGTATCGCAACGTGGCCACCACCGGGGCCACCCCGCTGGCCGTGACCAACTGCCTCAACTTCGGGTCGCCTGAGGACCCCGAAGTGATGTGGCAGTTCTCGCAGGCGGTCGAGGGGCTGGCCGATGCCTGCCTGCAACTGGGCATCCCGGTCACCGGTGGCAACGTGTCGTTTTACAACCAGACAGGAACCGTGGCGATTCACCCGACTCCGGTGGTGGGCGTCCTCGGCGTGATCGCCGACGTCGCGAAGCGCACCCCTCTGTCGTGGACCGCGGGCTGCACTCTGCTGCTGCTGGGTGAGACGCGCGACGAGTTCGGCGGCTCCGAGTGGGCACACGAGGTGCACGGCCACCTCGGAGGACTACCACCGGTGGTCGACCTTGAGGCCGAGCGGCGGCTCGCGCGCCTGCTGGTGTGGTCGGCGGGTGACGGCCTCCTCGATGCGGCACACGACGTGTCCGGCGGAGGACTCGCGCAGACGCTCACCGAGATGGCCCTCCGCTCCGAAAGGGGGGCGACGATCACGCTGCCCGAGGGCGACGATGCCTTCGTGCTGCTGTGGTCGGAGAGCACGGCGCGGGTTGTCGTTGCTGTTGCGCCCGAGCGCGAGGTCGAGTTTCTCGCGGCCTGCGTCGAGCACGACCAGCCTGTGCGGGCATTGGGACGAGTGTCGGCCTCGGGTTCTGAGCCTGCGATCACGGTCGAAGGGGTCTACGGTGACGTCATCGTTATCCCTCTCGAGGAACTGCGGGCCGCCTCTGAGGCGACCCTGCCGCGTCTCGTCAGCTGAACTGGAGTCGCCATGACCGCCGTTGACGCTCCGCCGAGCAGCGTGGTCTCACTCGACCGAGGCGATGCCTGGTGCGTGGTGGGTGCGGGCCCCCATGGGCTCAGCGCGCTCAAGGCGCTGCTGCAGAGCGGCATCGACGCCGACGGCTTCGAGCGCGAGCCGGAGGTGGGCGGCAACTGGAACTTCGGTGCTGACAACAGCCGCGTTTACCGCTCCACCCATCTCATCTCGAGCAAGCCCTTTACCCAGTTTCCTGACTTCCCGATGCCCGACCGTTTTCCGGACTACCCGAGCCACTTTCAGATCAAGGAGTACTTCACCTCGTACGCTCGGCACTTCGGGTTGCTCGACCGCATCGCCTTCAGTACCGACGTGCTGCGATGTGAGCCGGTTGATGCCGGAGATGCCAGCTCGTGCTGGGACGTCACCGTGCTCGACCGGGCCCGCGGCATCGAGAGCACGCGCAGGTACGCCGGTGTCGTTGTTGCCAACGGCCACAACTGGTTCGCCAAGATGCCGCAGTACCCGGGCCAGGCGACGTTTGCTGGCGACATCATCCACTCGGCCGACTACAAGGGATCCGACGTGGTGCGCGGTCGGCGAGTGGTGGTGGTGGGCGCGGGCAACACCGGCTGCGACGTGGCCGTTGAGAGCGCCCAGAACGCCGAGCACACGTGGCACTCGACCCGACGCGGCTACTACTACAACCCCAAATACGCGCTCGGCCGCCCGAGTGACCAAACGGCTGACCTCCTGCTCGCGCTTCGGCTTCCGCTGTGGCTCCGACGCCAAATGTTTAAGGCGACCCTGAGACTCACCGTGGGCGACTTCGAGAAGTTCGGCCTGAAGAAGCCCGACCACAAATTCTTCGAGACACACCCCATCGTGAATCAGCAACTGCCCTACTACGTGGGGCATGGCGACATCACTCCTGTCGACGACATTGAGCGTTTCGATGCCGACGCCATCGAGTTCGCCAACGGCCCGCGAGTCGAGGCTGACCTCGTGGTGTTCTGCACCGGCTACCTGGTGAGGTTTCCCTTCCTCGACGACCGTTGGCTCAACTGGAGCGACGACCATCCCCGCCTGTTCCTGCAGATGTTCACCCCAGCTTTCGACACCCTGGTGGTGGCGGGCCTGATTCAGCCCGACAGCGGCCAATGGACCCTTGCCCACTGGCAGGGCCAGACCATCGCCCGCTATATCGAGGCCCGACGCGATCGCCCCGCTGTCGCAGCGCGCCTGCGCCAGCGCGTGGTTCACGAGGTCGACCGGCGCTTCACCGCTGGAACCCAGTACAAGGAGTCGACGCGCCACTACTTCGAGGTGGCGCATCAGGAGTACCTCGCTGCCCTCGAGCGCACCATCCACGACTTGGAGGCGGCGCGATGAGTGCCGCAAGTGATTCCCTTCCCGGGCGGCGTCGCACCCGGGCGATGCGGCTGTGGGACTGGTCGGTGCCGCCAACGGGGGTCGCTCATCGCGAGATTCTCACGGTCGAGCCTGTTTCCGCGTCAGGCCGTCCGCCGCTGCTGTTTGTGCACGGTGTCGCGCACGGGGCCTGGTGCTTTGCCGAGCATTGGCTGTCGGCGGCCGCTGAGAGAGGCTTCTCTGCCAGTGCGGTGTCGCTGCGCGGCCACGGTGGTAGTGGTGGCGCAGCCCAACTCGGCCGGGCCACGTCGCGCGCTTACGTGCACGACATCATGCAGGCCATCACTGAACTTCCCGAGCCTCCTGTGCTGGTGGGCCACTCGATGGGGGCCGTGCTGTCGCAGTTGGTCGCCGAGCGTTACCCCGTGCGGGGGCTCGTGCTGCTCACCCCGGCGCCGGCCCACGGCGCCTGGGGCACCCTGGCGCACACGCTGCGCAGGCGCCCCGCCGACGCGCTGGCGGTCCTCGCCGGGCGCACCATGCCGATGCGTCCCGAACTGCTCTTCACCGGTCTCGAGGCGGGTGAGGCGAAGCGGCTGGCGAGCCGCACGGGCCGCGAGTCGCCGGTGGCTCAGTACGAGTTGCTGAGGCGCCGACGCATCGGGCCGGTGCGGTGTCCCGTTCTGGTGGTGGGCACTCCGGACGATCGACTCGTGCGTATCGACGACGTCGAGAGAACGGCCGCGATGTACGGCGTCGAGGCGCAGTGGCTGAGCGGGATGGGCCACGACGTGATGCTCGACGCAGGGTGGGAGCGTGCACTCGACCTCGTACTCGACTGGGTCGACGTTGAGGTGCCCCCAGGCACGCCGGCGCTGGGTCCGATTCGCCAGTCCCGATGAGCCCGCCGGCGCGGGAGGCATGGCCGGTCGAAGAACTCGCCCGCGTGCTGGCCGCCTACGCCGACGGCTCAACCCCCGACCGCGACGATGAAAGAGCGGCGGTGAAGGGAACCCTCGCTGAGTTGGCAAGGCACGTGCCAGGGCGCAGCGTTGAGGTGCGCGTTCCGCCGTACTCGGCCGTTCAGGTGGTGGGTGGCTCGATTCACCGCCGCGGTACGCCATCGGCCGTTGTCGAAATGAACGCCCGTACGTGGCTTGAGCTTGCCACCGGTGAGGTGTCGTTCGCCGCTGCCGTTGCCGCCGGGAGGGTGCTGGCCAGCGGCGAGCGCAGCGACCTCTCCCAGTACCTACCGATTCAGCGGTAGGGCGAGCCGAGCACGGCACGATTCGGTGACGATTGGCCGTAAACCGGCGAACCGTCCGAGACAGGGCTCGTGCTGTTCATTGCGCCCGTGTACTTCGCCCAGCGGCTCAGCGAGGTTCACAGCGAGGTTCACAGCGACGGCTCAGCGGCGGCCCGCTCTAGCCCCCGGTGGTGTCTTGTTCTGACACAAGTAGACCCCTGATGTCCTGTTCTGACACAAGAAGCGGTTGTCGACGGCTCAGCGGCGGTCAGAGCAGCGGTCAGAGCGGCGGCCCGCTCTAGCCCCCGGTGATGTCTTGTTCTGACACAAGTAGACCCCTGATGTCCTGTTCTGACACAAGAAGCGACCGCGAGGATGCTTCGTGGCAACACGAAGTGGGTGCTAGCGCTCGACCGGGCGTGAGCGGCGCAGCCACCACAGGCCGAGGATCGGAAGTGCGAGGGGAAGCAACAGGTACTCGAGTCCGAACCACGACCACACCGACGCCTTCCGGAAGGCATCTGGGTCGATGAGGCTGAGGGTGCCCACCACCAGCACCCCGATGAGCTCGAAGGTGATGCAGGCCGTTGCGATGCGGCGTGACCCGGAGTCACCGCGGGCGAGGGTGATGGTGGCCACGATGTACACCGCGGCCGCCACCGCCGACAACGTGTAGGCGAAGGGCGCTAGGTCGAACTTCGTCGCGATAGCGAACACCGAGCGGGCCGTGGCACCGATGGCCATGATCGCGTAGAGCGCCACGAGAATTCGGCCGAAGCCCGAGTTGGTCGTGGGCTGCGGGTCGACGCTGCCCAGTGGGTTAGACACCGGCCCACACCTGCTGCACTCGCACGATCATGATGGGCACCATCAGGCACGCCACGGCGATGACGATCATCGCCGATCGACTCTTCTCGCCAGACGCCCAGGCCAGGCCGAGGGGTGGAATGATCACGAGGCCGAGCAGGTAGGCCACCACCTCCCAGCGGGGAAATGGCAGGGGGCTCTGAATCATCTGCACAACGCCGCCCACGAGGAATACGAGCAGCATCACCTCAAGCACGGCTACACCAATCTCGAGAGGGTGATCGAGCTGGCGGCTCATGGCGGCGTAGATGAGCGCCCACACCACCATTCCGAGAGCCACCACGATGACCGCGGTGGCGAATACGCCGGTCAACGGATGGTGATCCCGCCCTGGTAGTACACGCCATCCTCCTGCTTGGTCAGCGTGATGCGGTGCGCACGCGAACTCACGGCGACGCGTAGTCGCACTGTGACGTCCTTGCCGGTGCGCAAGTAGACGACCTTCTGGGCCACCGTCTTCCAGCGGGTGCAGTGCTTCTCTCGACGCCCGCAGTCGGCCTCCTGCACCCCCACGGTCACTGGCTCGTCGCCACCCGCGGTGGGCGTGAACCTGATCGTGACCTGGGGGCGGTCGACCACGCTGAAGTAGTGCGACCCGTACAGGGCGAAGCTGAAGTCATAGGTGGAGTTGAGCCCTGGATCAGCCTGTGCAGTCGCGGGAGAGGCGGCGGCGAGCGGCGTCAGCACGAGTGCGGCGGCCGCAAGGCCCCCTGCGAGGTAGTGATTCATGGAAGCTCCTGTGACAGGTCGAAGGGTCTCCGACAGTAGCACCGGAAGTCGGAGCCCCCAGAGTTCTCATCGCTGCCTACCGAACGCAGAACAGTGAGCACCATCGCCTCGCTCACACACTATGCCGCCGGCGGCGCTGGACCTTGGTGTCGGTCACAGCTGCGAGGGCCGCACCCGTAGACTGGGCGCGTGCCCCGTGGAGATGGACTCCTCTCCCACGACCTCCTGCCCGGAGAAAAGGGCCCCCGAGACGCCTGCGGAGTGTTTGGGGTGTGGGCTCCGGGCGACGAGGTTGCCAAGCTCACCTACTACGGTCTCTACGCATTGCAGCACCGCGGCCAGGAATCCGCCGGTATCGCTGTCAGCGACGGCCATCACATCGTGGTCTTCAAGGACATGGGCCTCGTGTCGCAGGTGTTCAACGAGGCTGCTCTTGAGACGCTCAAGGGTCACCTCGCCATCGGTCATGCGCGCTACTCGACCACTGGCTCCAGCGTGTGGGAAAACGCCCAGCCCACCTTCCGTGCCACCGCCACAGGCCACCTCGCTCTGGCTCACAATGGAAACCTGACCAACACGCACGACCTCGCCCGCAGGGTTGCCGAGCAGGAATCCGAACGTGGCGAGTTGCCACTCGGACAGCGCATCGCTGGCGTCACGAGCGACACCGACCTGCTCACCGCGCTCATCGCGGCCCACCCAGACCTATCGGTGGAGGCGGCTGCTCTCAAGGAGCTGCCCCTGGTCCGTGGCGCTTTCAGTCTCGTGTTCATGGACGACACCACTCTTTACGCGGCCCGCGACCCCCAGGGCATCCGTCCCCTGGTGCTCGGTCGGCTCGAGCGCGGCTGGGTGGTGGCCAGCGAGACCGCAGCGCTCGACATCGTGGGTGCCTCGTTCGTGCGCGAAATCGAGCCGGGCGAGCTGGTCGCGATCGACGAGCACGGGCTTCGCACCCAGCGCTTCGCAGACGCCGACCCCAAGGGCTGCCTGTTCGAGTTCGTGTACCTCGCGCGGCCCGACACCTCGATCAGTGGCCAGTCGGTGCACTCGGTACGGGTCGAGGTGGGGCGCAGGCTTGCGATTGAGGCGCCGGTCGAGGCCGACCTCGTCATTCCGGTGCCCGAGAGCGGAACCCCCGCTGCTGTGGGCTACGCGCAGGCCAGCGGCATTCCATTCGCCATGGGCCTGGTGAAGAACGCCTACGTGGGTCGCACCTTCATCCAGCCATCGCAGACCATCCGCCAGTTGGGTATCAGGCTCAAACTCAACCCGCTGCGCGAGATCATCGAGGGTCAGCGCCTGGTGGTTGTCGACGACTCGATCGTGCGGGGTAACACCCAGCGCGCCATCATTCGGATGCTGCGCGAGGCTGGAGCCCGCGAGGTGCACGTGCGCATCAGCAGTCCGCCGGTGAAGTGGCCGTGCTTCTACGGAATCGACTTCGCCACGCGCGCCGAGCTGGTGGCCAACGGCCTCACCGTCGATGAGATTCGCACCTCGATCGGTGCCGATTCGCTCTCGTACATCAGCCTCGAGCAACTCGTCGAGGCGACCCGCGTTGCCAACGACCGGCTGTGCCGGGCCTGCTTCGACGGCGTATACCCGATTGACCTCCCCGACTCGCAGCTTCTGGGCAAGCACACCCTCGAGATTCTCGAGCGCGGGTCGGTGTCCGATGCCGATGGCCTGGGCACCCTGCTCGCAGGGGGCGGAGCGTCCGACGCCCTGTTACACCCATGAGTGGTTCGTACCGCCAAGCCGGTGTCGATGTCGAGGCTGGTGAGGTCGCTGTTGAGCTGATG
>WLOZ01000092.1 GCA_009699025.1 Actinomycetota bacterium | reverse complement strand
TAGGCGTTGGCGTCGACCGCCGTCTGGCGGACACACCCTGAGGTGGAGCATCCGACGGAGATGATCGTGTCGATCCCCATCGTCTGCAGCACCTGCTGGAACTCGGTGCCGATGAAGGCGCTGCTGTGACGCTTGGTGAGGATGTAGTCGTCGGCCTCAGGCTTCACGCGCTCATCGATCTCGACCCACCTCGAGCCCATCTTCAGCCAGCCCAACGACGGCACCTTCTCGACGAAGAGCCCCCCGTCGACCAGGTCGGGCCGGAAGGCCACCCGCGCGTAGATGACGGGCACATTCGCGGCCCGAGCCGCGGCAAGCACCTCTTGCGCGACCACGATCGGCTCGTCGAGGAGGTCCGTTCCGAGTGGGCACTCAGGATCGGTCATGCCGTACTGGAGGTCGATCACCAGGATGCACGGGTGCGCACCGAAACCGGTGCGCGCCCGCATCCCCCTGGACTCGTAGTCAGCGAGAGTCTCCTCGGATGTCGAAGCCACCTAGACGCTCTCAGGGCTCCGGCCGGGGATGAACTTGCCAATGCCCTGGGGCCCAACCCACTCGCCGCCGTCGACGAGGACGTTGCCACGCAGGATGGTGGTCACCGGGAAGCCCTTGACCTGCCAGCCGTCCCAGTTGCTGTAGTCGCAGTCCGAGTGGAGGTTCTCGCCCTGCTTGTAGGTGTGCTCGACATTGGGGTCCATGATGATGATGTCGGCGTCGGCGCCCGGCCGAATCACGCCCTTGGTGCCATAGATGCCGAAGAGCTTGGCCGGGTTGGCCGCCGTGAGTTCGACGAAGCGCTCGACCGGGATGTTGCGCTTGACCACTCCCTCGGACCAGAAGATCGGGATGCGGGTCTCGACGCTGTTGGTTCCGCCCGTGACGTTGTCGACCGTGTCGCCGGCAAGCTTACGGTCGAGCGGGATGGTGAAGTCGTCGCTGGCGAGCGTCTGGAGACGGCCATCGGCGCATGCCGCCCACAGCGCCTCGCGGTGCTCGATCGTCTTGTTGGGCGGGTAGTTCATGTACCGCTGACCCTCGGGCAACGTGTACAGGTCGGGGTCAAACACGAGGTTGGGGTGCAGCGTCTCGGCGAACACGTTCACACCCTGGAGCCTGGCTTCGGTGATGGCGTCAACGGAGTCCTTGGCACTGACGTGCACGATGTAGAGAGGAGAGCCCGTGCGCTTTGACAGCAGCAGCATGCGGCGCACCGCGGCCTCTTCGGCCAGCGGGGGTCGGGCCTCGCCGATGTTCCAGAACTGCTCGCGCCCCTGCGAGTACAGCTTGCGCACGTTGAAGTCGATGATGCACTCGTCCTCGCAGTGCACCATCGTGATGCCGCCGTGCTTCTCGGTGGCGAGCATGGCCG
Source organism: Actinomycetota bacterium (assembly GCA_009699025.1). The sequence continues at coordinate 5,697 of WLOZ01000092.1, read as the reverse complement.
AGTAGATCCGGCCGTCATCCGACATCATGCCGCCGATAGTGGGGCTGCCCTTGAACGCGGTGAAGAACTTGAACGACACGACGCCGCCGCTGATGGTGTCGGCGATCTCATCGGCTGTGGTGAGGGGCCAGTCGCCCGAGACGATGGCGTGCATCGCGTAGTCGGAGTGAGGGTTCTGTGCAGCGGTGTGCGCGAGCTTGTCCTGAACCGAGTTCAGCAGTGAGTCTTCGGGGCCCGACATCGAGAAGTCGATGTAGGTGGTGGTGCCGCCGAAGACTCCCGCCCGCGAGCCGGCCTCGGCCGACTGGGCGCTCATCGCCTCGGAGATCGAGAGGTCGTAGTGCACGTGGGTGTCGATTCCGCCGGGGAGGACGTACTTACCCTGGGCGTCGATGACTCGTGTGGCACTGCTGTCGTCCAGTTGCCCGTAGACACTGAGGGAGACGATCTTCTCGTCCTTCACCGCGACGTCGAGGGGGTACACCCCGTGCTCGTCCGCAACAAGGCCGTTCTTGATGAGCAAGTCGTACATGGTGTTCTCCTTCGAAGCGTTGGTAGGTCGGGCAATGGACCGATCAATGTGTGACGCCTTCAGTTCTCGAGTCGGCGAGCCCCCAGGAGGAGGTGAAACGGCCTAGACGGCCCCCGCTTCGCGCAGTCGTGCAAACTCGTCGGCCGTCAAGCCGACCTCTCGGAGGTAGAAGTCGTCGTTGTCGCGGCCGATCACACCGCCCAGGCTCTTGACGCCTCCGGGTGTGGCCGACATGCGTGGGTGCACGTGAACCGTTGATGTCGGACCAAGGTCAGGGTCATCGATTACTTGAAGCAGATTACGTTCCTTGAAGTGCTCTTGGGAGGCAATCTGAGCAATGTTGTTCACCGGAGCACCCGCGACCTGGAAATTCTCGAAGACCTCGAGCACGTGGGCGAGGGGATGCTGGATCATCCACTCGCCGATGGCCTCGTCGAGAGCCACCACATTGGCGCGGCGTGTGGCGTTGTTGAGGAAGCGGGGGTCGGTGATGAGGTCGTCACGCCCCATCGCGCGAAAGAGTCGTTCGACGATTCCCTGAGTTCCCCCGGAGATGGCGACCCACTCGCCGTCGGCCGTCTCGTACGTGTTGCGGGGAGCCAGGTCGCCCAACCGGTTGCCGGTGCGCTGACGCACGATTCCCAGCTTCTCGTAGTCGAGCATCGTGTAGTCGATCAGCCGGTAGTTGGCCTCGGTGATCGCGTTGTCGATCACCTGCCCCGTCCCTCCCGCCACATCGCGCCAGTACACGGCCGCAAGGATCGACATCGCACCGGCGAGGGCCGCGACTCCGTCGGCAAGGGGGTACCCCGAGAGGACGGGTGGGCGATCCTCGGCTCCCGTGATGTACGACAGGCCGGAGAACGCCTCGGCGAGCGTGCCGAATCCTGGCTTGGTGGCGTAGGGGCCGGTCTGGCCGTAGCCCGACGTGCGCAAGATGATGAGCCGCGGGTTAGAGGCGTGGAGCTGTTCGGGCCCGAGCCCCCATCGCTCCATCACGCCGGGCCGGTAGTTCTCGACGAGCACGTCGAAGTCCTTGACCAGGCGCAGCAGCAGGGCTTGCCCCTCAGGCACGTTGAGCGCCAAGGTGACGAGCCGCTTGTTGCGCGAGAGTCCCTTCCAGGCCAACGAGGTTCCCTCGATCTGCGAACCCCAGTGACGCATGGGGTCGCCCTTGACCGGAAGCTCGACCTTGACGACGTCTGCTCCGTAGTCGGCAAGGTACGTGGCAGCCCACGGACCCGCCATCATGGTGGCGACGTCGAGCACTCGGAGACCCTCTAGTGGTCCCTTGCCCGCCGAAGCGCGCTCGAGCGTGCTCACGTCCAGCGGTGGGATTTCAGTCAACGGGTGCCTCCTCAAGAGCACTGACCATACGGGGGAGTCGTTCGTGCCACGTGGTGTCCCGCTGGTAGGCGTCTGCGACCTGGAACAGTCGCGCCTCGCACCAGGGGGCAGCGCTGAGGGCGACCCCGACCGGAAGCTCAGTGACGGAATTGAAGCCGATGGGAAGCGTCAGGGTGGGGCCGGCGTGAAGCGCCCAGGGATAGGTGATGCGACCCAGCGCCTGAGTCTGAGCCCTCGAGTCATAGCCCTCGGCAAAGGGGACGTCGATGGGCACCACCGGTGTCACGATGACATCGACCTCCGCGAACACCTGTCCGAGCCCGTGGCGGTACCGCTGACGCCAGTCGAGCGAGCGCACGAGGTCGACTGCGCGCACGTCGAGGCCCGCAGAAACGCGACCGAGGACGTCGGGCGAGAAGTGGTGGGGACTGTCACCGAGACGGGGCTCGTGCAGCGAGGCCCCCTCGCTCTGCACGATTCGGGTCCAGTGCTCAAACGCTTGCGCCTGGCCGAAGTCGGCGACCGGCACGAGCTGACCTCCCTGCGCCTTCAGCCAACTCATGAAACCGTCGATGCGATCGGCCACTCCCTCCTCGAGGTCATCGAAGAAGAACGACTCGGGCACACCGAAGACAACGCCATCGAGTGGCACCCCGATCAGGCTCGTTGCCGGCATGGGAGCCCCGGCGAGCGAGTACGGATCGGCAGGATCGTGCTGGATGAGCGCCTCGGTCAACCGGGCCGCGTCGCTGGCGAGCACCGCCATGGGTCCGACGGCGTCCTGGGTGTACGCCACGGGGTACACGCCGCGGTTCGAGATGGCCCCAAAGGTCGGCCTCAGACCGACCACGCCGTTCAGCGCCGCCGGAACTCGCACCGACGCTCCGGTGTCCGTTCCGAGGGCCGCCTCGCACATGCGCGCAGCGAGGGCCGCACCGGATCCTCCGCTCGAGCCTCCCGGGATCCGATCGGTGTCCCACGGGTTTCGGCAGGCACCGTAGGTAGCGTTCTGCGTGGTCGCACCCCAGGCCAGCTCAGCCATGTTGAGCTTGGCGATCACGACCGCGCCCTGGGCCTTGAGCAACTCGATGCAGCGCGCGTCCTCGGTGGCCAGGTTGTCGGACAGGAAGGCTGCCCCTGCCGTGGTCACCACATCGGCCACGTCAATGTTGTCCTTGATCCCGATCAACAGGCCGTGCAGCGGACCGAGGGGCTCGCCTGCCGCGGCACGGCGGTCGCACTCCTCGGCAACCTCCCGCGAGGCTTCGATCCAGGTGATGACGGCCCGAACCTCGCCGTCGAGGGAGGCGTAACGCGCGCGCGCACTGTCCCAGCGCTCGACGCAGGACTCACCGGAGTGGCTCACCACACCCCCTCAGGGCTCAACTCGACGCGACGCTTGGATTGTTTGGATTGTTTGGATTGTATGCAACACCCTCGGAATGGTCAATGGGTTCGCTGCAGCCACCCCCGCCACACGACGAGGACATCAGAGAAAGTCAGTGCTCCGTGGCACCACTATGTACACAATCGCGATGGTACCTTCGTGAGACACCCCGTGAGGCACAGCCTGAGCGTGCGCCTCACCCCCACCATGTGACCGTGACAGGAGCCCCATGAGCGAATCCAGCCCACTGCTGCTGCCCACCTCGATGCGCGTGGTGGAGGTAGGCATGCGAGACGGCCTGCAGTCGGTGCGGTCCACGCTCGCCACCGCCGACAAGGTCCGACTGGTCGAGAGCATGATCGACGCGGGAGTCACCGAGATCGAGGTGGTCTCCTTCGCGCATCCCAAGGTGCTTCCGCAGATGGCCGACGCTGAACTCCTGCTGGCCTCTGTCCCTCGGCTGCCCGGTGTCAGCTACCGAGGACTCGTGCCCAACGCTCGAGGCGCACAGCGCGCACTCGACTCGGGTGTTGACGAGATCATCGCGCTGACGTGCACCGACCCCGACGTCACCATGATCAATCAGCGCCGCACTCACGACCAGATGTGGGACGAGCTCGACGAGATCGTGCAGATCAGCGGCTCAACTCCGGTCACGGTGGCGATCGTCATGTCGTTCTTCGCCTACGGATCGGGCCTCGTCTCTCCCGAGAAGCTCGACGCCTTCGTCGACCGCATCGTCGCCGCCGGGGTGCGCAGCATCTACGTCGCCGACTCGGCCGGGCTCGCTGATCCGCGTCAGGTTCACGACGCGCTTCGTCGGATCAGAGTCAGGCACCCAGGCCTCGGCATCGGGATTCATCTGCACACTCGCGGGGGGTTCGCCCTGGCCAACACCCTGGCCGCCCTCATCGCCGGCGTCGACTGGATCGAGGGCGCCTTCTGCGGGCTCGGCGGCGACCTGTGGCTGCCCGGCGACAACGACGTGCTCGGCAACCTGCCGACCGAAGACCTCGTGGCGATGCTCGAGTACATGGGAGTCAGCACTGGCGTGGACCTCACGCGATACGCAGACACCGTGCACCTCGCCGAGTCACTCACCGGAATCCCCACCTTCGGGCACTTCACTCGCGGCGGCTCGCGCCGAGAGATGGAGGACATCGTGTGGTCCGAGATCCTCGCTCAGCCAGGCAAGGAGATTCCGGACACCTCATCGTGACAGGAATCGACCAGGTCGAGAGTTCCACCGTTCCCGCGGTTCAAGACCGGTAGGCTGCCACGCGTGGCGAACAATGGCGAGCGGGCGGCCGACAGGGCCTACCACCTGCTGCGTCGAGAGATAGTCGCCGGAACGATTCCTGCAGGCTCGCACCTCGCTGAGGCGGAGCTCGCCACCCAGTACGAGTTGAGCCGCACGCCGATCCGCGAGAGCCTGCGTCGGCTGCAGTCGGAGGGCCTCGTCGAGGTCATCCCCCACCGGGGCGCCCGGGTCGTCGACTGGCACAGCTTCGACGTTGAGGGGATCTACGATCTCCGCGCCCTCGTCGAGGGGTTTGTCGCGCGACGCGCGGCCACTCGCCTGAGCCCCGCCGAGGTCGACCACCTCGAGAGCCTGTGCGTGCAGATGGAAGAACTCACCGCCCAGGCGGGCCTCGCCGACGTCGAGATCATGAGCGGGTTCGCCCAGCTCAACGACCAGTTCCACGGCGGGGTGGCCCAGGCTTCGGGAGCCGACTACGTGATCCCCGCGCGCAACGTGCTGGTCGTGCTTCCCGTCATCCTGCAGGCGCTGCACAACTACGCGCCCGTCGACGTGAACCGAAGCCACCGCCACCACCGTGAGCTTCTCGACGCCTTCCGCGCCCGGGACCCTGAGTGGGCCGAGTCGATCATGACCACCCACGTGCTCTCGTCGAAGACGCGCCTGATGGACCAGGTGCGCCGCAACGAGGACGCCGCCCCCTCATCCGACTGAGCTGGCCTGAGCCCCCGCAACCGGGCGCCAGCGCGGAGCGAGCAGCAGAATCGTCGCCGCGACCACGAAGCAGCACGAGGCGACGGTCCAGCCCACGCTGAACCCCCAGCCCTGCACGATCAGCCCGAAGGCGGTCGGTCCGACGACTCCCCCGGCGGCCGCGCCGAGCACGATGTAGCCCGACGCACGCGCCGGCGCCTCGGGGAAGATGGTGACCACAGCAAAGGTCAGCAGGCCGTTCCAGCCCCACCCTGCCCCGAGGGCAATCATCGTCACGATCACCAGCGGCCAGCCCGCTGTCAGAAACGCGAAGCAGAGGACGCCACATCCGCCCACGATCATGATCGCGCCCGCCGCCACGAGTGGTCGTTGGATGACTCCTAGCTTCCAGGCGAAGACGAACCTGCCGACGATGCCGCAGGCGCTGCCCGCCGCCAGGAACAGGCCTGCGACCTC
>WLOZ01000091.1 GCA_009699025.1 Actinomycetota bacterium | reverse complement strand
GCGCTGGGCGGTCCCAGTCGGGCCCTCTTCCGACCAGTTCAGGCGCGTCGAGAGCGCGCCGGGGCCGGCGCGGCCTCGACTCAGTGGGCACCGATGCCGCGCTGGGCGACGGTCCGGTCGACGCCATGCCGGCGTTGCGAACCGAGCTGGCTGGCGAAGGTGCGCGTTGCTCCCGCCGGCGGGCCGCGCCGACGACAAGGTGACGGAGTTCGTGACGGAGTCGAGGGCCGCCCCGTCACTCTCGTGACGGAGTCGATGACGGCGTGGGCAGGCTCAGGACGGATCCCGTGACTGATCTGCTGCCGCGGCCGGTGGTGACGGACTGCGACGTCGACCAGCGGGCAGTCGTGCAGCTGGGCCGGGCCGCTCGGGACGAAACGCGCCCAGAGACCATGGTCGACCGCGGCCGGGAGTCGATGAAGCCGAGCACGAAGCCGCACTCGTCCATGGACGACCCGAGCGATACCAGGGCATTCTGATTCGCATGGAACCCCGGTGGGTGACCCTTCGTCACACAGTCATGTGGGCCCGCACCGCACTCCTGGCAGCGTTGGTGGCTGGCCTCACTGCTTGCACTGGCGGGGGGAGCGTTGGCGCTCCGTCGACTCCTACGTTCGGTGCGACGGTCATGGAGTCGCCATCGACGGACGCAGTTGTCAGCACCCTGATGGGCTATCCGCAGCAGTCTGTGAAGTGCCCGACGGAGCCCACGACCGAGCCGGACCAGTCACCGGTCGTCGTAACGGGGAAAGCGATTGCGTACCTGATCTGTCCGCTCCAGGCAGGCGTGTGGGGACCACCGTTCTCGCCATTTCGACTGACGAAGACTGCCGCAGGTGGTGGCGAGCCGTTCACCGGGCTGGACGCCGCACTGCGCCTGCCCGACGAGTCAGCCGCAGAAGTCGACGATTCCGGCGTCGATCAAGTGTGTCCGGCCTCCTTGCAGGCACCGAGGACCATCTTCGTAGAGACCTTGGACGGGCTTTGGCAGGCACACGTCCCCTCTGGCTCCTGCGGTGCCTACCTGCCCCAAGTTGTCGACGCGCTCAGCAAGATCGTGATTCCCCTGTGAGCCGCTGCATCTGAAGGCAGACGCAGATAGGTGCCTCGCTCGCCGTCACCAGTCGCGTTCGGGTCGGATCCACGGTCGCGCCGGCGGTAGGGGCCGGGGCATCGGGCTCTGTATCCAGATACCAGTGTGTGCCGTGATTGGGGTCTTGCTCGTGACGGAGTCGACGGCCGACGTCGTGAGCATGCTGCTCGGGCTCGGCTGGCTGGTGTTGTCCGCCGGAGGTGCCCACGGCTCAGCGGAGGACCGAAGTTCGTGTGCTGTCGGTTCGGGAGGTCTCGTGCCGGCTGGTCCGGACGGGAGAGAGCCTGCAGCGGATGCGGAACCGGGCCAAGGCGGCGCTCCGCTCCTTGGAGCCAGAGGAGTCATCGCCGCGATCCTGATCGTTTGGCGGTGCCATTGAGTGGGCGCGGGCCGCGCGACCGCGAACCCAGCGCCGCTCTCTGCCCGTCATCCCATGAACAGAGCAAGCTGCGACGGCGCGGCCGTGCCGGCGCCTCGGCTCGTTGGCGGCCCGGGCTCATTCCGCGCACGCCCGCAGCATCACCAGCTCCTAATCGTCACTGTCACGACGAGCGTCGCTTTGCCATCAAACAACCCTCAGAGTGACTACTCGTCAGGGACCGGTACGAATCGGTAATCCTTTGCCCCGCACGAGATCTCGTCTGGCGGGGGCAACGGCCTGGCAATGCACATGTCTGAGTCCAAGTCAGGCCTTCCTGAACGCCCGAGCGAAGCCTTGCGTCGGCACCGTCATCGGCTTCTGACCGAACTGCACCGTCGGTCCGTTGGCCAGTGTCGGGAGGCCGCTGCTGGTTCGTCCGCCGCCGCTCCCCACGCGCAACAGCGCCCCGCCCGCGATATGACGGGGGCGGGGCGCTGTTCGCCTATACGTCAGCCGGTCTCAAGGGAAACTCCCCAGCTGTTCAAGATGAGGCTGATCGGAACGAAACTGAAGTGCTGCGAGCAGATGAAGTCAGAAGCGACAGCGTCGGGGTTCACCGAACCGCACGCCGACCCGGTGAAGTCCACGTAGTTGGGATCGTTCCCTAGCACGATGCCTCGGGCCTGGACCCCACCAGTCACCAACTTGGTGACCGGACCGCCACTATCCCCCTGCCCAGCTATCGCGCCGCTCGACGCCGCGGCCTGGATCACTGGGACGATGTAGCCATTAATGTAGACGTGATCGTTGTCGTCATACACGGTGCCGCAACGTGTCCCTAGGCTCGCGCCACCCGAGCAGACTGGGTCGCCGGGCCAGTTCGACGCCCAGCTCTTGACCGTCTTCGTGGAGCTGGTGTTGTAGGCGCCGTAGTAAACCACCGGGGTGGTGGCAGGCGACGACGACGGGTCGACCAAAAGCGAGTCCAGAGCGGGCACTTCCGAAACCGACGTACCGCCGCTAGCGATCGTCTGTCCAGCGCCGTCCTTGACGGCGCCGTTGGCAGTGGCGTCGCAGTGGTTGGCGGTCAGAAGGCGACCATAAGGGCCGTCCAGCACTGCGAAGCCCGACGTGCAGTTCCATGTCCCGTATGACGTTTAGTGCACGGTACGAATCCCACCCTTCCAGGGCGGCGCGTCATTGACGCGCGACGCGAAAGGGCGCGGCTCGCTCTTGGCGGCGTCGACGGTGATCCCACCGATGCCTGCAATGGAACGCAGGCGGGCGATGTCATCCTCGGTGAACTCCTTGAGACCCGACACCACGTTGAGCCCGCTGCCGCGGAAGTCAACCGAGATGGAGTACAGCTTCAGTTCCGTCACCAAGGAGCTCGCCTCGATGCGCGACCTGGCAGCCTCGGCCTCAGCACGGGAGTACTGGCCGCTCTGCACGAGTTTCACCGCCACACCCTGAGGGGTGCTGGCCACGAACTCCTCGACATTCTTCGGCGGCTGCCCACTCCAGTAGACAGTGATCGCGTTGTTCACGTAGTCGGTCTGCAGGCCGGCCAACCCCTGATCCGCGCCAAGAGCGTAGATTTTGTCGGCGACGGTGCCGATGTTCTCATTCTCGGCCTGTTCGTCGCTGACTTCGACGGGAGCAACGGGCAATGCCCTTGGCGACGAGGTGCTCGAATTGGTGGTGGGTGCGGTGGGTGCGGTGGGTGCGGTGGGTGCGGTGGGTGCGGTGGATGCGCCGTACGCGACGCCTGGGACGAGCAGCATGATGGCGGACGCCGTAAGCACGGCGGACCGAGAGATTCGATTCACAAAACTTCCCCCGTTCACTTTGGGCGGCTGAGCCAACCCATGCGTGATGATCTGGACCTGTCGTCAAGATCACTTTGAGGCAAGCCTTAATCTCGTGATCGCCATGCCAAGTCGAAGATTTCGTTGGGAGATATTGGCCATTCCTTCTGTGACTCTATTGTTGATTGTGGCCTGCGGTTCTGCGAACCCTGCTAGCACTGGAAGTGCGCTCGTACCTTCTAACAGAGTCGAAGCCAACGTGTACTCGGGCCGTGAGAACCCGACATGGACAATTGGAGCTGGGACGCTGGACGCATTGACCCGATCCATCGAAGCCTTGAGCGTTTATTCCGGGTCAGAGCCATCAGCCACTGACGCTGCCGGGCTAGGGTTCCGAAACGTGCAAGTGTCGGACCTGCAGACTTCCCGTGGATTTGCGAAGCTGGCCATTGTTGGGCCGGCCAAGGTAACGCTAGAAATGAAAGATTCAACAACGATCGTGCTAGCGGATCCAACATCTTCTGCCCTTCGGTCGATGCTTACCGAGGTGGGTCAACACGTCACGTCCGAAGTGCTCGAGTCCATTCGACAAATGGCTGTGAAAGGCTCGACTCCATGAATAGTGAGAATGTTTCTCGGCGTGCTCTTCTTTCTGGGAGTTTCGCCTTTGTCGCTGCGTTGGTAACTTGGGGTGGATTCGTGCCGGCCGCAAGCGCAGCCGCCGCTCCCACAAACGGATTGCCGCTTGATCTCGACTCGTGGCTGTTGAAGACGCCAAATTCTAGATCGCGGCTCGCCGTTTCGAGTGGAGGCGGAGCCCGCCTGTCAAGTTGGCGGACGCCTGACACTCCCAACTGAAGGCACCGCCGCTGGCGCGAGTCAAGTGCGCGCGAGCGTCTGGCCTAGCGGCAGGGGCATGCCTGCTGGTCAGGGCGGGCTCATCGCCCTTTCACTTGCCTGGCCACCTGTCACGGTCCGAGGCACCCGAGCGGGACACCGTAGACGTTGTTCGTGCGCCTGGTGGAGCACCGGCCTGGCAATGCACATGTCTGCGAGCGGAGGGGAAGTCGGCTGCCACGAGCCGCCGGTTAGCCGAGGGGCTCAATCAGGTTCGCCGAGGGACTTAATTCGAGTGGTTGACTCCGGTCCCGCCGTCTGTCACCGTGGGAAAGGGGTGATCTCATGAGCGCCATCGATGTCAGTCGACAGGTGTCAACCCGGCGGCTGCTGTTCGCCGCCGCTGTCGTCTGTGCTGTTGCGGCGCTAGTCCTTTACGCCACCGCGCTGAGCCGTGCAGTCGGCGTTGTACTTGTCGGCCTTGTGCTCGTCCTCGTCATTTCCGCCTTGATCTACCCCACAATGGGAAGCACTGGACGACGTGTGATCGCGGCTTTGTTGCTTGCCTTGGTTGGAACACTCGCGGTTCTCGGCCTTGCAACACTCATCTACGCCAAGCTGTTGACGAGCGACACTTCGGTCTAATCCGTCGTGAGGTTAGAAGCGGGACGTTGCCTCACCTCGACCGCCACGCCGGGGGATCCTCCTGACGTCGCGGAGAACTACGCGATGTTGGTCGGCAAGTTCTTCGAACAGGAGCCTGAGAGCTGGGGCGGCGCATACGTGGATGGCGATGTCCTCGTCGTTAAGGCCGTTCGCCGAACGGTTGACGAGGCGACCGCCCTCCTGGCGGCGGCAGGCGTGGTGCATGGGGTTCGGGTGGTGACGGCGACGCGCTCGATTGCCGATTTGGACGCCTCGACGGATCGCGTCGCGTCGATGGCCTCCGCCAACGTAGTATCAGTTGGTCCACAGTATGCAACCTCCAGTGTCGTGGTCGGCGTCTTGAAAGATGACGTAGCGGAGCGCCAGCCCAGTTCTTCACCAACGCCCGCGTGATCGAACTCCAAGACCCCGTGTGATCCGAGGCTCGGTGGCCGGCGAGGCTGTGGGATCCACAAGATTGAGATCGATGGCGCCATGGGTCGAGACGCCTGATGAAGGGGCGACCGGACTACCTGCGCCGTTCCGGACAACTCGACTGCCGCTTGGATTGGAGTGATTAACGGTTGCAAGCAACCCGTAGGCGCCGTCGAGCATCGCGAAGCCCGATGAGTACAGCCCGTCCGTCGTCGGGTCCACGGGAGACCTGAGCAGCATCCCACCTGTGTAGGGTCACGAGTCGTTCTACTTGGTCCCTGTTGTTTCGACAATCGGAGAACTCTTGCCGATGAAGAACAGTCCATCCGAGAGCCCGATAAGGCGCCCCAACTCATCGATTCTTGCGGACGACGGCGGGTCTCCGAGAACTCCGACGTCTACTCCAGAGCCGTCGTATCGGATCGAGGTGTAAGAGAAGCCCAGCTCCTTGACGCGGTTACGGTCTGCAAGTAGCACGTCCACGGCTTGCTCCGCGACCGCCCGGGGGAAGCGCGCGTCCGGGTGGAGTGCAACGCTGATTCCAAGGGGCTCAGACCCGGCATACTCCGCGACGACGTCAGGCACGCCGCCGGCCCACCAGACGTCCACGCGTCCGATTGATTCATCGACGCGCAGCCCGGCGAACCGTGCCGGGTCTGCCACCTGCCGATTGTGATCGGCAACCAACCCGACCCTGATCGGCACTTCTTGCTTGTCCCACTCCGCGGTCGGGATCACCTGACTCACGTGTCCAGCGAATGAAGGGGAGTTTGGATCCGGCCTATCGCTGATCTCCGCAGACTCGAAAGGCGCGGCGGGCGCGCTAATCTGTGGCGCCTAACTGACTTGACCATTAGTTCCAACTCCGCGAGCCGTGGCAGGGCAAGCGCCGCGGTAGACACCAGCAACAGCGTCACAATGTAAGCAGTTCGCTTCATGTGAGCCCCCGTCTCCGCATTCAGTTCAGCACTGTGCATCTCAAGATGTCGCGTCGCCCCGGTTCGTCGTCAGTCGCACCGAGTGAGCCCCTTTCAGGGGCTCGCGTCGATCGAGCTTCACGCGGCTCATGCCGACTGTCTGCCCTTCCTGTGAACGTGCATTACGGTGCGACTCGCTGCTTCGAGGACCACCGAGTGGTGCCACTCTGGTTGCCAGTGGCAGCCGTTCACGCCGATGCGGGTTGAATCGCCAAGGTACGGCCGCCCACCTGACCTGCAGGTACGCACAATGCTGGCCGCGTCAGGACTCGGCTCGGAGACTCTTTTAATCAGCGGGTTGTGGGTTCGATCCCCACACGGCCCACCCGGCTTGCGTCGACATGGCGTGCCTTCCAATCGCGTGGCGCGGGATGCGCTGGGACACCACCCGGACAGGACCCGCGTTGTTCTGTGGTGCAATCCGACACGAACTCAGGTGCGATCCGACACTGATCGATGTCGAATCGCACCAGAGAAAGTCGGGAGGGGGCGCGGGGCGCGGGGCGACGCCGGAATCACCCACACTCATGGACGCCGCGACCCTCGCCGCGTAGCATTCGTACGGACCCAAACGAATGGAGACTCCGTGAGCGAGCTTCGTGGCTACGCGCCCCCGTACACCCCCAGTGGACGCAGCGGCGTCATTCCGCCGCCGCCCTGGCACTACAGCGGCGACCTGCTCACGGTCGAGTACCGCACTGCTCCCGCGAATGTGCGCGCGCTACTGCCCGATGACCTCGAGCTCGCTCCCGACGACCCCGGCGCCGTGGCCATGATCTGGGCCGACTGGCAGTCATGCTCCGACTCGTTCGACGAGCTGCTCGACCCGGCGCGCAGCCAGTACAAGGAGGCCTTCGTGGTGGTGCGCTGCCAGTACGAGGGCGTCACCTACTCGCGCTGCGTGCTCATCTGGGTCACCAG
>WLOZ01000090.1 GCA_009699025.1 Actinomycetota bacterium | reverse complement strand
GACACCCTGTATCTAGGAAATCTGGAGGCCACGCGCGACTGGGGCTACGCGCCCGAGTACGTCGACGCCATGTGGCGCATGCTGCAGCAGGACCAGCCCGACGACTACGTGGTGGCCACCGGAACCTCGTACTCGGTGGGCCAGTTCGTCGAGATGGCCTTCGGCCACGCTGGCCTCAACTGGGAGCGCCACGTGCGGTTCGACGACCGCTACCTGCGGCCGTCGGAGGTCGACGCGCTGGTCGGTAACGCCGCCAAGGCCTCGCGCGAACTGGGGTGGACGCCCACGGTGCTCACCCCTGAACTCGCACGCATCATGGTCGATGCCGATGTGGCGGCACTCGCGGGGCAGCTCTGATGAGGATCGGGGTGGCCGCGATCGGAGACCCAGCGCTACGCAGCACCTGGTCCGGAATTCCTGCGGCGATCATGGCCGCGGCCACGAGTCTCGGCCATGAGCCAGTCGCCGTGGGACCTCTCAATGCGGCAGGGTTTCGATGTGCCGGGCGAGCCGCGAGGGGAGCCCGTGTTTTCGGCCAGCACGTGCAGTTCGACCGAATCGGGGTGCTGCGACGCGCAGCGGCGCGGGAGGTGCGCCGCGGGGTGGAGCATGACTCGCTCAGCGCGGTGATCAGCGTGACCTCGCTGGCCCTCTCTGATCGGGTCTCAGTGGGAGCCCCGCTTGCGCTGTGGACCGATGCGATAGTGCCGCTGATGGTTGACTACTACCCCCAGTTCACCGGACTGCCGAACTGGAATGTGCAAGGCATGATGCGGGCGGAGCGCGAGGCGCTCGCGTCGGTCGACCTCATCGCTCTGGCCTCCCAATGGGCCCTCGACGGGCTGCGCACCCACTACCCCGAGGTCTCCACCCCCGCACTCGTCGTGCCCTTCGGTCCGAGCCTCTCGCCCGAGCCGGGCTACCAGCGCACGGAGTCGGAGTCGGAGTCGCCCATGGTCCTCAGCGTCGGGGTTGACTGGCACCGCAAGGGGATGGACACCCTCGTTGAGGCCGCCGGCATCGCACGCGACGCGCTTCCTGACCTCCGTGTCGAGATCGTCGGCTGCACTCCTCCGCCGGGGTCGGCGCTTCCCCCCTGGGTGCGCATCCATGGCCGACTCGATCCCAGTTCTCCCACCCAACGCGAACAACTTGAGCACCTGTTCCGCAGCGCCTCGGCCTTCGCGCTCCTCAGCCGTGCTGAGTGCGCCGGCCTCGTCTTGGCAGAGGCCGCGTCGTACGGACTTCTCTCGGTGGGCACCCGCACAGGCGGAATCCCCAGCATGGTGAACGACGGTGTTACCGGGCTACTCGTCGAGGTGGGCGACGCACGGGCTGCCGCCGACGCCGTGGTGCGGGTGTGCTCGTCGTCAGGCCTTGCGGCGCCGGATCCGAGCGCGGTCCCTACCTTCGCCGCAGGGCTTACCACGATCCTTGGCGCCCTCAGCTATCAGTCGGCATCGGGGCAGCCCCGTACAGGGTGAGGTCCCCGCGCACATCCCAGGCTCGCCGCCTGCTCACCACTGCGCTCGCCCAGTCGCTCGAGAGCGTGTCGCCGAGTCCCCAGGGGAGACCCCGAAACGATCCGACCTCCCCCCTGCCAATCGCCTCAAGCGCCACACCCGTGGGTCCGGCAAGCACCTCGGGGGACTGGCCGTTGATACTCCCCAGCGTCCCGTGCGCGACTAGGTTGCCGCTCGGCCACACGTACGGCTGCTGGCCGAGGAACAGCGCGAGGGTTGAGAACCACGAGATCGAGGGCACGATGACATCGCTGGCGCTCAGCAGGGCGAGGTGACGCACCACGTCGCCCACATCGATCACCACCGGAACCACCGGCGCGAGCGCCGACTCCACCTCCCTCGCCGCGGCAGAGTCCGGGGAGTCCGTGCAGAGGGTCACCGAGACGCACTCCTCACCCACCGCTCGCAGTGCTGAGATGACAGCGAGGGTGGCGCCGATCGACCATGGCGCTGGGATGCTGGTATTCCAACGACCGGGCGCCGGATTCTGCGCGGGCGCGAAATCGCCCAGACGCAGATGCACCCCGATGCTGATCCCCTCGTGGCGCGGGGAACTGGCGCTGACTCCCAGAAGCTGCTGCAGGCTCGAGCGCGCCGACAGGACTCCGAGGAACCCGCCCGACATGCCGGAGACGTGTCGGAGAAGGACCGTGTCTGGGACTCCCCGAGCCGCCAGCTCACGCATCGACTCGAGGTAGTCGAAGGGATGGCTCAGGTCGGCCGCAGGGAGATCCCGTCGATGCCGGGATGCATAGGCCCACCCGTGACGAGCGCCATCGGCATAGCCCCTTCCGAACAGCGACGAGTAGTCACGAGGGTTCACAAACCACGGCTGCTGAACGAGCCGAAGCCCGAGCACTTCACTCGCGATGAGGGCCTTAGCTAGCGGGATGACTTCATTGCCGAGTCCCGCACCCCTCCGTGCGGTAGGAACCGCCACAGACCAGCCGCGGGTCACCCTGACGACCGCTCTCACGACACAACCTCCGATCTGGGCGACGGCATCTCCTATCGCAGTCCAGTATTCACTCTCCTCGCGCCGCACGGTGGTCATGACAATGAGTTGAGCAGCAGGGAAAGCGTCAGCGGGGCTGGTCCGCGCTAGCATTCTCGAATAACAGGAGCGGCATGGGTGGAGGCTGGAAATGAGCGACGAGGGCCTCTCGCTTTCGGTCGTCACCATCAATCGCAACAACGCGTTAGGCCTACGCCACACCATCGAGTCAGTTATCGGGCAGCAGTCCTGCCGGTCAGAGTGGATTTTCGTCGATGGCTCCAGCGACGACGACTCGGTGTCGGTCGCTCGCGCGCTGAGCACCTCCCTCGCCGCCACCATCATGAGCGAACCCGACAGCGGGATCTACGACGCCATGAACAAGGGGCTCAGGGCGGCAACCGGCGACGTGGTGCTGTTCCTCAACTCCGGAGACTCGCTCACCCGGCCCGACGTCCTCGTTTCGGCTACTCAACGGCTGACCTCGACGGGGGCCTCCTGGGGCTACGGCGGAGTCCGCTACCTCGACAGCCTCAGACAACCTCGGGCGGCCTACCTCTTCGCCCCCTTTAGGCTTGCCCACCTCGCTCACGGTTACCGGACCGTACCCCATCAGGCCGCCTACCTCCGACGTGAGTTGCTGGTGAGCCTCGGCGGGTTTCGCACCGACTTCGGCATCGCTGCCGACCAAGAGTTGCTGTACCGGGCCGCGCTCGTCGAGGAGCCAGAGGCGTGGGTCGATCTCATGGCCGACTTCGAAGCGGGCGGTCTCGGGTCTGCGCGTCGACCCTGGTCGTTCCCCCTCGACATGCGCCACGCACGAGCCGACGCGCACAGCCCCGAGGGGACCGAGCGTGTCGCCGAGTTGGTTGCCACCCTCGGCGTGGCGGCACTACAAACCGCACTGACTTGGCAGTCTCGTGCGCGTTCGTCAGTGCGTGCCCAAGGCGCCGGACTCCGCAGGTGACCCAGTTTGTGATCGGCGTTACCACGCTCCATCGTCCGGAACTCCTGCGTCGCCTCCTGGCTTCCCTTGCCGAGACAACCGCTCTCGACCAGTTCGTGCACTCAATCATTGTGGTCGATAACGATCCCGACGGGGGCACCCGGGATGTGGTAACGGCGGCATGTCTTCCCGTAGCGGTCAGGTATGTCGTCGAGCCAGTTCGGGGCTACGCCAGTCCCCGCAACGCGGTGATCGAGTCACGGGAGCATGACCTGCCGGTCTGCTTCCTCGATGACGACGAGGTGGTCGCCACTGACTGGGCCGCGCAGATGGCGGTCGCTCACCAACGGTTCCCCCTCGCCATCATCCAGGGGTCCGTGCGTGTTGAGCACGAAGGATGGCCACGGTTCAAGGAAGGACGCGAACGGGACCCCGGCATCAGAATCGGGGCCACCGCAGCAAGCACCGCCAACACGCTCTTTCCGAGCGCGGTGTGGGACGACGCCGGACTCCGGTTCGACACTCAGTTCAACCTCAGCGGCGGGGAGGACACCGACCTGTTGCTCAGGTGGGAGGACCTAGGGGGAGAGATCAGGTGGTGGCCCGCGCAGTGCACTGAGCCCGCGCACCCTGACAGGGACGGGCTTCTCGCCTACCTCGCTAGAGCCGAGAACTCGTCGATGACCTACGCCCGCATCATGCGGCAGCGGCGCCGGCGTCGTACTGCTCTCGCGATCTCAGGACTGCTCCGTTGCGCGGTCGGCACCGCGTCGGGCGCCGTCACCGTGGGAAGCAGACACGAGGCCGCCCACGTGAAAGTCGCCATCGGCCGCGGGTTGCTGCGCGGGCTGTTCCTTCCTAGCAATCGTGTCGGCGGCCAGTAGAGCCACGATCAAGGCCATCAGCGCGAGCCCACCACCCCCCAACGGCGAGAAGAGGGTGTCCCAGGTGAACTTGGTCAACAACGCACTGGCACCGAGCACACCTGCTGCACCGTAGCGACGTGACGCCCGCCCCACGAGCATCAGCCCGGCCATCAGGACCAGAGCGAACGGCACCACGACGAGCGGACCGCACCAGAGCCAGTACTGGAAGACGCCTGAGTGCAGGTAGATGCCGTGCGAGGGCCGCGCCCAGTACGCCAGCAGCTTCGTACTCGAGTCGGCCACATAGGAGGGGTACTTAGGGTCGGTGCGAGATACCACTCTGTCGATATCGGTCATCACGTGCTGGATCGCGCGGGCGTCGCGGGCCTCGGCAATGTTCGCCGGAATCGTTGGGTCGAATCCGAGCCCCAACACAGGTACCAAAGGCAGCACATTGAGTGCAAGGGTGAACTCCGGACGGCCGCCGAGGATGATACCTCCGGCCACATCCGACTGGAGCCTCCACTTCTCCTGCTGCTGACGTCCCAGCGCACCCGATTCAGCGACGGCACCGTACACCGGGATGACCGAGAGCACGATGAGGACCATGCCAAGCGACGTCGCGATCAGGGGCCAGCGAAAGCGCAGTCGCTGAGCAATTCCAAACACCAGCGCCGCCGCTGCTGCGACCGCGCACTGCAGGAGCACCGATCGCAGGCCCGCTGCGACGTTGACCGAGACGATGAGTACCAGAAGAGCCAGGGCCCACGCCCTTCGTCCACGATGCCACTGAATGGCGGCCACGACCACGATCAGAGGCGACAGGCTCGGTCCGAAAGCGAAGCGCCAGAGGTCGGGCTGTCCCACTGTGTACGAGTAGAGCCCGATTGTCCCCGCGATGCAGGAGCCGAGGAGCACGGCCACAATCGCCAGCGGCCACCGTCGTGGCACCCGAAGCAGCCAGACGAGGAATGCGAGGTCGGCGACCACGATGAGAGGGCGAACCGAGTGGAAGATGCTCCAGCGTAGGTCGCTGCCATTCACACTGGCCGTAGCGATGCTGAGCGCCAACCAGAGCAGCAGCGCGAGGGCCATGACGTGGACAACTCGTGGAGTTGACCGATCGACGAACACCGGGATCAGAAGGACCAGGCCTACGAGCGTAGCCATCGTAAGGCCCGCGTTAGACGGCATCCGGGCCGCCCACGGGGGAATCATGCACGCGAACGCCCCCACGACCAGAAGCGCCTTCCACCAGGGAAGCCCTCCGCTGAGCCAGCTGAACAGCGTGGCATCGGCGGCCGCTCCTGCCCCGGGCCTCGCCTCCGCTCGCATGCGCATGACTCTACGTCAGCGCCTCACCCACGTGGCCGTGGCGCCGAACCTAGTCAGCTACTGTCTCACCATGACAGAGCATCAGCGCTACGAGGTGGTCAGTGAGTTCCCCGGCTTCGAACTTCGCCGCTACGAACCCCACGTGCTCGCTCGGGTGAGCGTGGTCGGCACCTTCGAGCGTGCCGGTAGTGACGCGTTTCGCCCCCTCGTCTCGTACCTAGGCGGCCGCAACGAGCGCGCCCAGAAGATCGCGATGACCGCACCCGTGCTTCAGGAATCACCCGTCGGCCGAGGCAGCCACGACGTGTCGTTCGTGATGCCGGCCGACGCTTCCTACGAGGCGCTGCCCCAGCCCTCCGACCCCTCCGTCACCCTCGAACCCCACGGTGTCGAGTGGGCGGCCGCAGCACGCTTCAGCGGCCGGTGGACCGAGCAGATCTTCCTTGAGCATGCCAGCACGCTCAACGACAGCGTCAGCGCAGCGGGGCTCACGATCACGGGTTCGGCGCGATTCGCACGGTTCGACCCACCGTGGACCCCGTGGTTCCTGCGTCACAACGAGGTCGTCATTCCGGTGATGCCGCCCGCCGGGGGCTGAGCAACCCTCAGGTGGGCCGGTTTTCGATCCGAATCACGCGGGTGAGCGAAGTGGGAGGGAGCGCCTGCGCGCTGTCGCCCCCGTCACGACTCACCTGCACCGACACGGTAACCGGCCACAGCACCCCCTGCGGGTCGATGGTGAGCCGATAGACCCCACCTGGAAAGGTGCCGGCGGGCAAGCGATAGGTCAGCGTCAGCACCGCGGTGGCGCGGGGAGCGATCCACCCGCCCGACAGCATGAGCGAGCGCCCTAACCCGTCGGTCCACACCGTGTCGGCGCTCCACCCGGCCGGATGGTCCATCGATGGCGTCTCGGCGCCTGCCGGCAGGTAAGCCACGAAGCGTGAGCGGTTCCACGGCGTGAGGTACCCCGCGATGCTGTCGTCGCCGAAGCCATCAGGGGTGCTGTTCTTCACTGACATCGTCTGGGTGACCGTTGCGCCGCCATCGGAGGTGACGTGCGCGTCGATGGTCAGAGTGCGCCGCGAGAAAACGTCGGTCTTGCTCGCGTTACTGTTCAGCGAGTACCAGGCCGAATGATCACCACCATCGGGTGTGCTCACCTCTCCGGCGAGGCTGGCCTGCTCGATCGCGTTCTGCAGCGACGGGGTGCGGAGGTAAATCTGGAAGTGCCTGCCGGGAGCAACACCAGCCAGCGCGCCCGCCAGCGAGAAGAGCCCCTTGCCGGAGGTGATGCGGTCGATGAGCGATCCGGCCAGGGCGTCGTTGATCGACTGCCGATCACCCGTGCTGTCGAAGTCCTCGTAGCTCTTGACCCACTTGCCCACGAAGTTGTCCGCGGTGACCGTGCCGAAGCCCGGCGAGGTCACCGGGCCGGT
>WLOZ01000009.1 GCA_009699025.1 Actinomycetota bacterium | reverse complement strand
CGTTCGCTGCCTCATGCTCACGTCCTACGCCGACGACGAAGCCCTGTTTGCCGCGATCATGGCCGGGGCTTCGGGATACGTGCTGAAGGACATCCGCGGAAATGACCTCGTCGCGGCCATTCGTTCGGTGGCCGCCGGCAACTCGTTGCTCGACCCCAGCGTGACCCAACTCGTACTCGAGCGACTACGCAACGGCACCCACCACGACGGACGTCTCGACGCCCTCACTGACCAGGAGCGCAAGATCCTCGACCTGATCGGTGAGGGACTCACCAACCGACAGATCGGCGAGCGCATGCACCTCGCGGAGAAGACAGTGAAGAACTACGTGTCGAGCCTGCTGGCCAAGCTGGGCATGGAACGTCGCACGCAGGCCGCGGCCTTCGTGGCTCGCCTCGACTCAGAGCAAAAGAACAGCAACTCCTGAGTCACGATTCGATAGGAGCCTGCCACACCACGCGCGTGCCGCCCCCTGTGCGATTGTCGACCAGAAACTCCCCGTGCATGTGACGTGCCCGAGCGTCGAGGTTCGCGAGGCCCGAACGGTGCAGGTCTCCCTCGATGCCACGTCCGTTATCGTCGACCGTGAGGGCGACGACTCCGTCGGCGACCACAACTGACACCCACACCCTCGACGAGTTGGCATGGCGGGCGGCATTAGTGAGGCCCTCGCGGAGAGCAGCCACTAGGTGGTCGGCCAGGTCTTCTGATACCAGCGCGTCGACGGCCCCCGCGAACGTCACCGACGGCGTGAACCCAAGGGCCGCCGAGGCTGCCGGAATCTCGTCGAGCACCCGGCTTCGGAGACCCACCGTGAGTCCGGGCTCCGCATTGTGCAGAGCGAAGATGGTGTGCCGGATCTCCTTCACGGTGGCATCGAGATCGTCGAGAACCTCTTCGATGCGTTCACTGACCTCGGTTGGCAACCCCTCAACCTTCGCAACACTCTGCAGGTGAACCCCCGTAGCGAACAGGCGCTGAATAACGAGGTCGTGCAGGTCGCGTCCGATCCGGTCGCGATCTTCGAACACCGCCAGCCGTTCACGTTCGATTCGGGTCTCAGCGAGCACCAGGGTGACCGCGGCCTGGGTGGCGAAGCCTTCGGCAAGTTCGAGCGCCTCCGCTGTGAATGGCGGCCGCGCAACGCGCCGTACCAGCGCGAGCGCTCCGAGCACACGGTCGGGCGTTCGTAGGGGCAGCACGATGACGGGGCCTTCGAGGGGAAGGTCGCCAACATCGGCGGCGATGCCGAGCGACGTGCCCACACGCACATGGCCGGTCGAATACACCTCCGAGAGGATCGAGTCGGCAGGAATCGACAGGCCCATCAGAGGTCGTGAGTCGCCGGACTCGACACTGCTCTCGGCAATCTCGATGACGAGTAGGTCGCCAGCATGCGGCAGGCAGATCAGAGCGAGGTCGGCGTCAGCGAGCCGACGCGATCGTGCGGCCACCAACTGCAGCACGTCACCGGCATCGGCGCCCGACAGCACGGCGGTGTCGATCTCGGTCACGGCGCGCTGCCAGCGCTCGCGCCCCCTTGTTCGCTCATACAGGCGCGCATTGCCAATGGCGACTCCTGCCGCCGCGGCAAGAGCGACCACAGCCTCTTCGTCGTCCTCGGTAAAGGGCTCGCCACCATTCTTCTCGGTCAAATACAGGTTGCCGAATAGTTCGCCGCGCACTCGCACCGGCACCCCGAGGAAGGTGTGCATCGGCGGGTGGTGCGGCGGAA
This sequence comes from Actinomycetota bacterium, assembly GCA_009699025.1. The sequence continues at coordinate 14,036 of WLOZ01000009.1, read as the reverse complement.
ATCCATACGACGTGGGGTGGGCACCAAGATCGTCGAGTCGGAGTGCAACCGGCTGGGCCACCATGTGCGCTAAAACTCCGAGCCCCTGTGGCAAGCTTCCAATCGCCTCGACCGTTGCGTCGTCGAAGCCCACCTGGATGAATTCGCTGACGTTTCCCGAGGCTCCGATCACTCCCATCACTGCATATCGAGCATCGGCCACGCTGGCGGCAGCCCTCACGATGCGCTCGAGCGTGGAGCCCAGTTCGAGCCCGGCCGCCACCGACACCATGGCCGTGAACAGCGCCCGATCCGACTCATCCATCGGTGCTCCCTGTGCTTGGCGACATCCAGCGTGAGTACCGACATCGTGAGCGAGCAGTTTCACACCACTGCCACGCTCGACGATCACACCTTGGGCAAGGATAGCGATGTGCCTCCTCCCCGAGAGGAAGGTTTGCGTGTCCGCTCAGGACACTCTGCAGAGACAGTCAGCGAAATCCTCACCCGCGAGCCAGCATCCGGCCCGGAGCTACGGGACCACCCTCCCCTCCATCGTGGGAAGGTGGTGAACATGCCCACTAGCGTGCCTCCTAGTCGCGCGGCCGTGTGGACCAACCTCTGGCTCGTCTACCTCATTTGGGGGTCGACCTACCTCGGCATTGCGATCGCGATTGAGACCGCCCAGCCGCTGTGGTCGATGGCCATTCGGCTCAGTGGGGCGGGCGCCCTGCTAGCCCTCATCCTCGCGCTCACTCGAGGCCCCCGCGCGCTGCGCGTGCCAGTTCGAGAGGCGGTGTCAGCGAGCCTGCTGGGCGTCATGATGCTCACCGGGGGCATTGGCGTGGTGGCACTCGCCGTGAGGTACGTGCCCATCGGAGTGGCGGCGCTGCTCGTAGCGACCTCACCCCTCATGGGTGTCGTCCTGCGCTCAGCCACCGGTGATCGACCGCACGTGCTCACCTGGGTCGGCATCGCGGTGGGACTGCTCGGGCTCGGGCTGCTGCTGCGTCCGAGCAGCGAGGGCTTCACCACCGACCGACTCGTGTGGTCAGGATTGATCCTGCTCGGGCAGATCCTCTGGGCGGCGGGTTCCTTCCTCACGCCCAAGCTTCGGGTGCCGCGCGACCCACTGGTGCTGGTGAGCTACGAGATGTTCTTTGGTGGGCTGTGCTTCTTCCTGTGGTCGCGTCTGATCAATGAGCAGGTTGATATTTCGGTCATCAGTACGCGCTCATGGCTCGCCCTCGCCTACCTCACGGTCGCAGGAGTCGTCGGCTACGGTGCCTTCACGTGGCTCATTACGCACGTTCCTCTGTCGCTCGCCATGACCTATGCGTACGTGAACCCCATCGTGGCCCTCACCCTTGGCTGGTTCGTACTGCATCAAGAGGTCAGCCAGAGCATCGTCATCGGTGGAGTGTTCACGCTGGTTGGGGTGGGGCTGGTCATCACCGGCGAGCGGTCCGTCGTGCGCAAGCGCACCGAGGCCGCTCTGGTCGACTCGGGCTAGCCTGCCGCTGCGTCGAGTGAGCGCCACGCGCGTGCGACGTCGATAAACCTGTCGTTCGCCTCAGTTTCGGCAACGGTGACGCGCACACCTTCAGGAAACGGCCGCACCGTGAGGCCGTACTGCTCGCTGTGGGCTGCAAATGAAACTGAGTCGTCCGTCGGGAGCCAGATGAAGTTGGCCTGCGACTCGGGCAGGTTCCAACCCTGAGCACGCAGTGCGGACTCAACTCGCACCCGCTCATCGACCAGTATCTCCACCCGCTCGAGCAGTTCTGCCTCGTCGTTGAGCGAGGCGATAGCCGCTACCTGGGCGATGGTGGAGACCCCAAACGGTGTGGCCGTGCGCCGCACGTAATCGGCAAGGGCGGGCGGAGCCAGCACGAAACCGACCCGCAGCGCAGCAAGACCATACGCCTTCGAGAACGTGCGCAGCACCGCCACGTTGTCGCGCTCGCGATGAAGTGCGAGGCCGTTGGCGATCTCGGGGTCGCGCGCGAACTCGACGTACGCCTCGTCGATGACGACGGGAATGTGCTCGGGCACGCGATCGAGGAAGCGGACCAGGTCGGAGTGCCGCACAGCGGGTCCGGTTGGGTTGTTCGGAGAGCAGATAAAGATGATGCTGGTGCTGTCGGTGATTTCGTCAGCGATTGCATCGAGGTCGAGCGACCAGTCGGATGCCAACGGCACCTGCACACTCGTTGCGTGCGCGATGCGAGCCCAGATCGGGTAGGCCTCGAACGACCGCCATCCGTAGAGCACCTCCGAGCCCGGGCCGCTGGTGGCCGAGATCAACTGTCCGCACACCGCGACGCTGCCCGTGCCGACGGCCACGCGCTCGGTTGGCACATCGAATCGCTCGGCGATCGCTGCCACGAGATCGGTGCAGAGCGGATCGGGGTAGCGATGCGACTGCAGGGCCGCGGCCGAGATGGCCTCGAGCACCTGGGGCAGAGGCGGATAGGGGTTCTCGTTCGAGGAGATCTTGAAAGCCGTGAGGCCATCGGAGCGCTCAGCCGGACGCTGCCCGGCCTTGTAGGGGGGCAGGTCAGCCAGATCAGGGCGAAGTCGAACAGAGGACATGGGTACAGGCTAGGCGACATGGCGGGAGCACGCCCGCGGGCTCCCGCCCACCACAGCGACGTGGCGGTTCTAGACGCTCTTCGAGCGTCTCGACATGATCGCCACGCCCGCCGCTGCCAACAAGATTTCAATGATGAGGGTGGGGGCGCTGAAGCCACCGGTGCCGCCGCCGAAACCGACCAGGCGCGCGAGCAAACCGCCCACGATGGCGCCCACGATACCGATCACGACGGTCATTGCAATGGTGATGTTCTGCTTCCCTGGCAGCGCGAGACGGGCCAACGCGCCAATGATCGCGCCCGTGATAATCGCGCTGATGATTAGTCCAACGAACTCAAGCAGCATGGGAACTCCCGAGAGTCAGCGACAGTGGTCGGCAGACGCCGATGAGCAGATGCTAGCGGCGCGGGGCGCGAACACGGCGAAGGCTCGCAGTGCAGCAACTAGCCTGATGACATGACGCTGCGGCAGCGCGTGACGGCAATTACCACCGTGGGGTTGATAGTTCTCGTGATCCTCGGTGGATGGCTCACGTATCGCTTCGTGCGCACAGCCGATGCCAGTGCTGCCATCGTCACCTCGCTACAGCCAGCGGCCGACGCCAGTCGAACACTGAGCACCGCCTATTCCGACGCCGAAGGCTTCGTGTCGGTTGCCATCATCGACACTGCGCTGTCGATCACCAGCACCACGGCCTCGTCCCCCTGCTCCGACGCCCGGGCCTGCTACCAGGCATCGATGGCCACAGCCGGTGAATCACGGGCCGCGATCCTTGCGGCGCTTCCGGGAGATGAGGAAGTTGCCGCAGCAGTGCGGGTGAGTGAAGCCACCGCGGAGTACTGGCAGGGAGTCGATGCCAACAGCGTCTTCCTCCTGCTCGACCTCGGCCGCAATGAGCTTGCCGCCCGAGTGTCGCGTTCGGCCCATTCTCGAGATTCCTACGAGGCAATGACTGCGTCGGCCATTGCACTTCAACGACTCGTCGACGACCGGCGCAGCCAGCAGATCGACGACTACGCCAGCCTCAGTCGCAAGCTTGCCTGGGCAATCGCGATCGCTGGTCTCGTCCTGCTCGGACTCATGCTGGTGGCTCTGGGCCTGCTGCACCGGTGGGTGCTGACCCCTCTTGACGAACTGCGAGCGCAACTGCGATCGGCGTCAACCACAGAAGGTCGATACGCGCCGATCACGCCCTCTGGTCCCCCCGAACTGTCGGCCACCGGTGTCGACGCCGAATCGATGCGTCGGCAGTTGGTGGCTCAGATCGACGAGGCGACGTCGGCGCGCGAGGGACTGCGGCAGCAGGGCCCTGTCGTTGCGGCGATTCGGGCTGAGCTCGAGGCCAGTGAGCACCAGCATGTGGCGGGCCTCGTGGTCGCCGGATCGCTACAGCCCGCAGAGGGTGTGCTGGCTGGCGACTGGTGGGACTTCATGAGCCTGCCCGACGGTCGCGCCGCGCTGCTCGTGACCGACGTGGCAGGGCATGGACCCGAGGCTGGAATTGGCGCGGTGCGCGTGAAGAACGTCATCGGAGGTGCGCTGGTGTCGGGATCGCACCCCGACGTCGCGCTTGAGCAGGCTGCCATTGCCTTTCGTGACGAAGAGGGCCGCTTCGCCACCTGCGCGGTGATTCTCATTGAACCAGCTACCGGAGCGCTCACCTGGGCCAACGCTGGCCATCCACCGCCCTTGCTACGCCGCGCACACGGCGAAGCACTCAGGCTGGCCGCCACCGGGCCACTGGTGTCCGGCCTGGGCGGGCAGTGGACCCGGCGGACTGAATCACTGCACATCGGCGACGTGCTGTTCGTGTGGTCAGACGGGCTCGTCGAGTCGCACGACGCCGAGGGAGTCGAGCTCGGCGACGCCGGACTCAACCGTCTCATCGACGCGGCCATGCAGGAGGGCTCCACACCCAGCGAGATCGTGGCCCACGTGTTGGCCGCCGCCCGAGGGCGAGCTGTCGACTGGCGCCGCGACGACGTGACGCTTGCGGCGGTAGCGCGCGACTAGCAGAACCCGCCCGCTACGACACCAGCGTGCGCACAGCCTCGGAGAACACCGCGGTATGACGGTCGACGTCGTGCCGGGTGGTTTCCGGGCACATCAGCGCCATGTTGTGGAACGGCGTGATGAGCACCCCGCGATTAGCGCAGAAAAGGTGGAGAAATTCCTCGAGCTCCTCATCATTACCGGCGTGCGACTCACTTCCAGTACGAGGCGCCGGCGATGTGAACCGATACTCGGCGCGCGCCCCTAGCTGCGTGACCGACCAGGGCAGATCATGCTCGGCGATGACTGCGGCGACATCGTCGGTGAACAGGGTCGCCAGTTCGATCATTGCGGGCCACGAGGCGTCGGTGAGCACGTGCTCGAGGGTGGCGCGCATCGCCGCCACCGACATCGCGTTTCCCGCCAGAGTGCCACCCACGCCACCTACGTCGATGATGTCAGCGCCGCCTGGACCTGCCATCGCGGAGATTCGGTCTGCAACCTCCTGGCTCAGCCCATAGGCGCCCGACGGGATTCCGCCGCCGATCGCCTTTCCGATGATGAAGATGTCGGGTTCGAGACCCCACGCCTCGGTGGCTCCGCCGGGGCCCACCGAGATGGTATGAGTTTCGTCGATCATCAGCAGTGCGCCGTACTTGGTTGCCAGTGCGCGCAGTGCTTCGAGGAATCCGGGGTCCGGCAGCACGATTCCGATGTTGGTCAGCGCGGGCTCGGTCAGAATCGCCGCCACGTCACCGTGCGCAAGAGCGCGCTCAACGGCAGCGAGGTCGTTGAACTCGACGGCGCGCGTGGTGACGTCGAGCGGGGTGGGCGGGGCGACGTTGCCCTCGCGGGAGACGGTGGTGCCGTCGGGGCGACCGATGGCAAAAGCCTCGTCGACTGAGCCGTGGTAGCAGTAGTTGAACACGAGGATCTTGGGCCTACCGGTCACCAGTCGCGCCAACCGGATTGCCCACCTGTTCGCATCGGTGGCGCTGAGGGTGAACGACCACAGCGGCAGGCCGAAGCGGCGGGTGAGTTCGGCGCCGACCCACTCGGCGTCGGCGGTGGGCAGCATCGTGGTGATGCCGCCGAGGTCGCCGATGCGGTGCTGTACCGCGGCGATGGTCGCCTTGGGTGAGTGGCCCGCCATGGCTCCGGTGTCACCGAGGGCAAAGTCGACGAAGGTGTGCCCATCCACATCGACGATGCGTGCTGCGTGGGCATGGTCGAGGTACAGGGGGAATCCGCCCGACCACGCGCTCATCCATGTCATGGGCACCCCCCCGAAGAGGTGACCGGCCTGCCGGTACAGCGCGAGCGAGCCCGGGTGGCGCTCGATGTAGAGCTCCTGCTCGGCGCGCAGCAGAGTCGCGAGTCGATCACGATTGATGGTTGCCACGAAGAAGTGCCTTCCGCTCGTCATTCCCGTGCCTCCGAGAGTACTGGCACGCTGGCATGAGCGGTCAGAACGCGGTGGCGAGCCGACCGATCGGGGGTAGTCCCATCAGCGCGGCGGCCTCATCGAACGCCTTCCAGGGCTCGAGCACGTCGAGCAGCACGCATCGCAGCCCGGCACGCAGGCCGCCCTCGACATAGGCGGGGCTGTCGTCAACGAAAACGACCCGCTCAGGTGGGATGCCGATCTGCGCTATCGCGACCTCGTACGGTTCAGGAGCCGGCTTGCGCACCCCCACCTCGCTCGAGTCGACAGCGAAGTCAACCTGCTGAAACCAGGGCTGCGCCACAACCCACTCCTTGTCGTGGAAATCAAACAGCTCATTGGAGAGAAAGCCGGTGCGCAGGCCCGCCGAGCGCGCCGACTCGACGAGCGCCATCGCCTCGGGACGCACCCCGCGCGGGCCCGCTGCGCGCAGCAGGGTGCGCATCAGGTGCGGGTGCCCCTCCAGTGGTGCACCGTTGGCCACTGAGGCGTCGGAGAAGGCCATCCAGTACTCGCGCTCGGAGATCTCGGCCCGCTTGTAGGCCTCCCAACGCTCGTCGACTCGTCCGGTCTCGGCAGTGTCGAAGGGGCCGCGACCGGGGAAGGTGCGCGGAGGCAAGCCCCGGCTCTCCTCAAACAGGTCAGCGAGTTCCCAGGGCGACAGCGCCACCACCACGCCGACGTCCAGCAGCAACCCATCGCACTCACGTGTCATACCTCGATTGTGCCGTTCGGGCTACTCAGCCGCGAGGGGCGTCCCGCGTGGTGCTCAGGCCGACTCGAGCGCCCTAGAGAGCTCGGATTCGAATGCCGTGACCGAGCCGCCGAGGGAGTCGAGCTGGTGCGGCTCCATCAGGCGGAGCCAGCGTTCGTCGCGGCGCCCGAGCACCACGGGGGATCGGCCGTCGACGGCTTCCGCCAGTTCAGGCGTGAGCTCATTGAGGTGCAGCAGGGAGAACGGAATCGACAGGCGCGCCGCGAAGGCATCCCACTCGGCCTTGCGCCTCACGGGCGAGTGCGTGATATCGCAGAGCGAGCAGTGAGCACGACCCATGAGCTTGCCCACGACATAGGCCAACTCACCCCGGAGTCCGCCGTCGGCGTGGTAGACCCCCACAACCTCCGTGTACGTCAGCGCCATGGGCTCAGCCTAGGCACGGGTAACCCCTAGTCTCAAGGCGTGACAACGGTTCCCTCGTGGTGGAAGCGACTCGGACGCTTCCTCCGAGGCGCCCGTACGGTGCCGCGCACCCGATTCACAGCGCCGGCGATCTGGCGCCCTACCCCTGCCTCGGCGGCGGCGCTTGCTGGGGGGCTCACACTCTTCGGCATCGGTGAGGGATTCCTCCTCGCCTCTCACCTCGGGGCTGCGCCGTGGTCGGTTCTCGCTCAGGGGCTGAGCCTCCGTTCGGGGCTGGCCATCGGCTGGACAACCCTCATCGTCTCCACCTGCGTGCTGCTGCTCTGGATTCCGCTGCGCCAGCGCCCCGGACTCGGCACCCTCATGAACATCCTCATCATCGCCGCGTCGCTCGAGATCACGTACTCGTTCATGCCGCAGCCCGACTCTCTTCCGGCCCGCTATGCGTTGGTTATCGTCGGCCTCGCGCTCATCGGCCTTGGCAGCGGCTTCTACCTCACCTCCGGCCACGGCCCCGGACCGCGAGACGGCTGGATGACCGGCCTGCATCGCGTGACCGGCCTTCCCGTCGGGCTGGTGCGACTGTGCATCGAGGTGGTCGTGCTGATTGCCGGCTGGCTTCTCGGCGGCACCGTGGGTATCGGCACGGCACTGTTCGCCCTCCTGATCGGCCAATCGGTCGCGATGGGACTGGCCGTCGTGCATCGGCTGTCCCCCGGCCCGCTCGAACTGTCTCCCCCGGGCGAGGAGCCGTTCCCTCAGGGCGAGGCATGACGCTGGCACGTTTTCCACTCCGCCATATCCCTGCGCGAGTTCGGACACAGCGAAGCCCTGTCCGAACTGGCGTAGGGATGGCGGAAATTCGGCGGAGTAGGCCGGGCCGGGGGGCGCGCTAGCGTGGCACTCATGAAACCTTCGGACAAGTGGGCTGCTGATCTGGCGCTGTGGGCGATTCCCCCCGACATTCTCAGCCAGGTCGAGGCGATGCCCTGGATTCACTCGGTGTCGCAGTTCACCCCGCCCGCCGAGATTCCTGACTCGCCGTCGCACCAGCGTGCCCGCGAAGCCCTACCTGCGGGTGGCAGTGTGCTCGACGTCGGAAGCGGCGGCGGTCGCGCATCGATGGCCATAGCGCCTCCGGCAGCCTCGGTGGTCGCCGTCGACACCGAGCAGGAGATGCTCGACGTTCTTAGCGACCAGGCCCGCGCCCGCGGTGTGACCGCTCAGACCTTCGTCGGCCGGTGGCCTGACGTGGCCGACGACGTGCCCTCGTGCGATGTCGTCACCTGCCACCACGTGGTCTACAACGTGGCCGACATCATCCCGTTCCTGCTCGCGCTCAACTCGCACGCGACGCGGCGCGTGGTGCTCGAGCTGCCAATTTCGCATCCTCAGTCGAACCTCGCGCCTCTCTGGAAGCACTTCTGGAACCTCGACCGCCCCACCAACCCCACTGCTGACGATCTGCTGGCCTGCGCCCTGCAAGCGGGCCTACCCGCCCAGATGGAGGTGTGGGTCGATGAGTCTTGGGGTAATCGAGTTGAGCTTCCGGTGGCCGAGCGGGTGGCAACGGTGCGCAGGCGCGTGTGCCTCAACGCCGACCGCGACGAGGAGATCGCCGACTTCCTCGCCACCAACCCCGAGGAGCCCGAGCGCCGAGTGGCCACCGTGTGGTGGGACCTCGCTTGACCCCGCGTCGAAGACTTCAGAGCGAGGGGCGCCCGAGCGAGCGGATGGTCCAGCCTGCAGCGCGCCACTGCGCGGGGTCGAACACGTTGCGGGCATCGACCAGATGGCGCGAGCGCACCAGCGGGGCGAGCCGGTCGGGTGTGAGGGCGCAGAATTCGTTCCACTCGGTAAGCAGCATCACGATGTCTGCTCCGCCAACAGCGGTATCGACTGACTCGGCGAAGTGCAGGGTGGGGAAGAGTCGGCTGGCATTGGCCATCGCCTCGGGGTCATAGACACGCACAGTGGCGCCCTCGGTCTGAAGTGAAGCAGCCACATGCAGGGCGGGACTGTCGCGCACGTCGTCGCTGTTGGGCTTGAACGACGCGCCGAGGCAGGCGACGACCACCCCCTGAAGCGAGCCGCCGGCCAACTCTCTAGCCATATCGACCGTGCGATCGCGGCGACGCAGGTTGATCGCATCGACCTCTCGCAGAAACATGAGCGCCTCGTCGACGCCGAGCTCCCCGGCCCGTGCCATGAAGGCGCGGATGTCCTTGGGCAGGCAACCGCCGCCAAATCCGAGGCCAGCGCGAAGGAACCGATGGCCGATTCGATCATCGTGGCCGATGGCCTCGGCGAGCACGGTGACGTCGGCACCCGCTGCCTCGCACACCTCAGCCATTGCGTTGATGAACGAGATCTTGGTCGCGAGGAACGCATTGGCCGCGACCTTGACCAGCTCAGCGGTGGCGAAGTCGGTGACCACGATCGGCACGTCGGCCGAAAGTAGCGAGGCGTACACCTCGCGCAGGGTGGCTTCCGCCCGCTTCGAGGTCACCCCGATGACGAGGCGGTCGGGGCTCAGAGTGTCGGTAATGGCGAATCCCTCGCGCAGGAACTCGGGGTTCCATGCGAGCTCAACATCGACCCCCGCCGGAGCCAATTCCGCCAGACGCTCAGCAAGAAGGGCGGCCGTACCCACCGGCACCGTCGACTTGCCCACCACCAGCGCGGGGCGCGTGAGCAGTGGGGCAAGGGAGTCGAGCGCCGCGCTGACATGGCGGAGGTCGGCTGCGTTGGAGCCCACTTTCTGAGGCGTGCCGACGCACATGAAGTGCACGTCGCCGAATTCAGCAACCTCCTCGACCGACGTGGTGAACCGCAGTCGCCCCGTGGCGAGCACCTTCGCGAGTAGATCGTTGAGCCCCGGCTCGAAGAAGGGGGCAACCCCCGACGACAGGCTGGCAATGCGGTCAGCGTCGATGTCGAAGGCAAGGACGTCGAACCCGAGGTCGGCCATGCAGGCGGCATGCACAGCACCGAGGTAGCCGGTACCGATGACGGTAAGTCGGAGGGTCACAATGTGAGACTAGGCCAGTTCGCCGAGGAGGCTGAGCAGGTAGTCGCCGTAGCCGCTCTTGCGCAGTGGCTCTGCCACCGCCCGGAGTCCGGCATCGTCGATGAATCCCTCGCGCCAGGCCATCTCTTCGATGCACCCCACCTTGAGTCCCTGTCGCTTCTCGACCACCTGCACGAACTCCCCAGCAGCCATGAGCGAGTCGACGGTGCCGGTGTCGAGCCACGCGGTGCCCCGGTCGAGCACTGTCACGACAAGGCGCCCCTGCTGGAGGTAGTGCTCGTTGACCGCGGTGATCTCCAGCTCACCCCGCGCACTTGGCGCAATTCCTCGGGCGACCTCTACGACGTCAGAGCCGTAGAAGTAAAGTCCCGGCACCGCGAAGTTGCTGCGCGGGATCACAGGCTTCTCCTCGATGGAGATCGCGCGGCCTGACGGGTCGAACTCGACGACACCATAGTCGCGGGGGTTGCTCACGTGGTACGCGAACACCAGGCCCCCCTCGATGTCGACGCTCGACTTGAGCGAGTCTGAGAGTCCGGTGCCGTAGAAGATGTTGTCGCCGAGAATGAGGCACGCGGGCCCGCCGGCGAGGAATTCGGCGCCGATGATGAACGCCTGGGCCAAACCCTCGGGCTTGGGCTGCACGGCGTACTGCAGGTTGACGCCTATCTCGTGGCCGTCGCCGAGTAGCCGATGAAACGCGGGTGCGTCTTCGGGCGTGGTAATGATGAGGATGTCACGGATGCCCGCCGAGATCAGGATCGACAGCGGGTAGTAGATCATCGGCTTGTCGTACACCGGCAGAAGCTGCTTGCTAATTCCACGGGTGATGGGGTGCAGCCGGGTTCCCGACCCGCCTGCCAGCACGATTCCACGCATGCGCCTCAGGCTATGGGATCGGGCCCGGCTCGTCGCACCCGATACGATGGAATCTCACCACGCCGCAACGAATGAGGTCGAAATGCGCATCCTGGTCACCGGTGGCGCGGGCTTCATCGGCTCCCACTTTGTCCGCACTCTCGTGTCGGGCGGGTACGACTCCCTTACGGCCGACGGTCCCTTCGCAGGCGCCAACGTCACCGTACTTGACGCACTCACCTACGCGGGCGTTCTCGCCAATCTCGACGCTGTCATCGACAGCCCGCGGCTGCGTTTCGTCGAAGGCAACATCCTCGACGAGACCCTGGTCGACACACTGATGTCAGACACGGACCACGTGGTGCACTTCGCCGCCGAGTCGCACGTCGACCGCTCCATCACCGGGGCCCGCGACTTCATCATGACCAACGTCGTCGGCACGCAGACTCTGCTCGATGCCGCTCGCCGACACCCGATTGATCGCTTCGTGCACGTGTCGACCGACGAGGTGTACGGCTCGATCGACGAGGGGTCGTGGCCCGAGACGCACCCGCTCGAACCCAACTCCCCCTATGCAGCGTCGAAGGCGTCGAGCGACCTCATCGCCCGGTCGTACGCGCGCACCCATGGCCTCGACGTGGTCATCACCCGCTGCTCAAACAACTATGGTCCTTACCAATTTCCCGAGAAGGTGATTCCGCTCTTCATCACCAACCTGATTGATGGCGGCACCGTGCCGCTCTACGGCGACGGGCTCAATGTGCGCGACTGGCTGCACGTCGACGACCACTGCCGCGGCATCGCTCTTGCCCTCGCGCTGGGCCGTGCGGGCGAGGTCTACAACATCGGTGGCGGCACTGAGCTCACCAACCGCGAGCTCACCGAGTTACTGCTCGAGCGCACCGGCACCGACTGGAGTCGTGTCGTCGCGGTCGACGACCGCAAGGGTCACGACCGCCGCTACTCGGTCGACATCAGCAAGGCCAACGCCGAACTCGGCTACGAGCCCCGTGTGCCCTTCGAGCAGGGGCTGGCCGACACCGTGCAGTGGTACCGCGACAACCGGACCTGGTGGGAGCCGCTCAAGCAGCAGGCGGCATCGGCACGATGACTGAGCGCCGTTGGCTGGTTATCGGCCACCTCGGAATGCTTGGCACCGACCTGATGTCGGTGCTCGCCGAACGCGACGTCAGCGGCGTCGATCGGCCAGACATCGACATCACGGTGGCCTCATCGGTCGATGACGCCGTGACCGGGTACGACGTGGTGGTCAACTGTGCCGCGTACACGGCGGTCGATGACGCCGAGTCTCACGAGGCCATCGCCCACGCGGTCAACGCCGATGGCCCGGCTAACATCGCCCGATCATGCGCCCGCACGGGCGCCCGCATGGTGCACATCTCAACCGACTACGTCTTCGCCGGAGCGGCGACCGAGCCCTACGCCGAGGACTCGCCGCTCGACCCGCGATCGGCCTATGGGCGCACCAAGGCGGCGGGCGAGCAGCAGGTGCGCGGGATCCTTCCGACCGATTCGCTGATCCTGCGCACGGCGTGGTTGTACGGGGCGCACGGACCCAACTTCGTGCGCACCATGATGGGGCTCGAGGCCTCGCGCGACACTCTCGACGTGGTCAACGACCAGCGCGGCCAACCCACCTGGGCCCACGACCTCGCCGCACGCATTGTGGCGTCTGTCGACGCCAACATCGCCCCCGGCGTTTACCACGCGACGTCATCAGGTGACACAACCTGGTTCGGACTCACCCGCCGCATCTTCGACAAACTCGGCGCCGATCCCGAGCGTGTTCGCCCCACCACCACCGACGTATTCCCTCGGCCGGCCCCCCGCCCTCGCTACTCGGTGCTGGGGCATCGCGGCTGGGAGGCGGCCGGGCTGTCGCCCCTTCCGCACTGGTCTGACGCACTCGACGCGGCCTGGCCAGAGCTAATGGCAGCAAGTCAGCGCGGGTGAGCACGCTCCAGTGGAAAGGCTGTCTCTGACGGCCCGTGGGCACGCAGGTGCAGCAGCGCCCACTCGGCCTCGGCAACGCTGGGCCGATGCCCCTCGGCCACCCACCAGCACACCGTCGGTACCGTGAACTCAGAGTCATCGGCCTCGAACCACTCATGGCGGCGCTTCATGATCTCGAGGTGGGCGGCGTCGCCGTAGACCCACGAGCGCAGCGCCTGCACATCGGTCCAGACTGAGATGTTGACGAGCAGCAGGCTGTCGCCGAGGAGAACCGGATCCGCGATCGAGTCGTCTGGGTCGTCGTCGAGTCGCCACACAAATCCAGGCGCGGCATCAGCGGTAGCGTTCACTCGCGCGATGCTGTCGACAAACCCTGCCATGAGCGGGTGATCGAACGGCGCAAGGGCGCGACTCGTATTGAGGTGGGCAACGTGCACCTCACGAGGCTACTGCTACCGGGTACGTCAGACTCAGCGTATGAGCACCGACAGCCCCCTGCCTCTGGTCGCGTCGGGTCTCGACGTCTGGGTGGCCACGTCACGCCGCTACCAGAGCCTGTCAACGGTCATCCGCGGCGATGACAACACCGCACTCGTGATCGATCCGAACTGGGACGACGACGAGCTGGCCTCGATTCCCGCGGAACTCGCCGCCTTGAATATCAGCTGCGGGCTGGGCCTAGCGACCCACATGCACTACGACCACGTGCTCTGGCACCCCGACCTCGGGTCACCGCCTCGGTACGCCTCTCGCTGGACCGTATGGGCGCTCGACACTCAGCGCGACTCCCTGCTTGCGCCACTGGTCGGTGACATCTCTTCCGCGGCCATTGAGCTGGCGGGGCGCGTCGTCGAGATTCCGGGAGGACGTGCACCCCGCGAGGTGCCCCCGCCCGAGACGCCGCGCGCAGCCGGAGTCCTTCCGGCGCCCTACGAACTGCCCTGGGCGGGTCGCGAGATTGTGCTGCACGAGCACGACGCTCACGCACCGGGCCATCTGGCCGTGGAGGTCGTCGATCGTCG
>WLOZ01000089.1 GCA_009699025.1 Actinomycetota bacterium | reverse complement strand
AGCAGTGAGGTGATCGACTTCGTCACGCTGAACAGCAGGTGCACGTCGTCGGCGCGCACGTCGGGGGCTCGCCACTCGAGCACCACAGACTCGCCTCTCAGCACGGTGAGCGAGTCGACCTCCGTGGTCTGGAGCCACGTCCCGATCGAGCGCCGCCCCTGATGGCCTACGAACTCAAGGTCGAGCAGGCCGTCGTCAGGGTCGTCTCTCAGGGCACGAATGGACTCGCCGCGGCGGACGAGGGCGGTCGGAATCAGCTCACGGGCATGGCGAAGCGACCAGTGCAGGTGCGGCGGCTCCAGCCAGTTGTCGAGGGTCGGCCGGTCGTCGTGGATCACCTCACACCTCCCCGAACGCCACGTCGCCGCCCACGATCGTGGCGATCACGTCGATGGAGCCGATGGCCGACGGGTCGACCGCGAGTGGGTTGTCCGACAGCACCACCATGTCCGCCAGTCGCCCGCGGGTGAGCGATCCCTTGCGACCCTCCTGATGGTCGGCGAACGCAGAGCCATAGGTAAAGGCGCGCAGCGCCTGCGCCGCGGTGATGCGCTCGTCGGCCCCGAGAACCCGCCCGCTGGGGGTGGTGCGAGTCACCAGTGCCTGCAGTCCCTTCAGCGGCTCGCCCCCCACCACCGGGCAGTCCGAACTGCCCGGCAGCTCGATGCCCGCACGGAGGAACGACGCCTGGGCGAACACCCGCTCGGCTCGCTCGTCGCCGAGCACCCGAACGTAGTTGTCGCCGAACTCGCTAATGAATCGCCCCTGCGGCACCGGAATGACGCCCAGGGCCGCGATTCGCTTCACCTGTGCCTGGCTCACGAGTCCGCAGTGCTCGATGCGATGTCGAGCGTCAGTACGGGGGTGGCGCGACTGCGCCTCCTCAAGCGCGTCGAGCACCCGGTCTACCCCGCGGTCTCCGATGGCGTGCGTGCAGACCTGCCAGCCGGCGCGGTGGGCCGCGACCATGTTCGCCCGCAGTGTGTCGGGGTCGGTCAGTAGCACGCCGTCGCCGCCGCCGACAGATTCGAGGTAGCAGTGGTGTACGGCCGCGGTGCGGGCGGTGAAGGCTCCGTCGGCGAACATCTTCACGCCTCCCACACGTAGCCGGTCGTCGCCGAGTCCGGTGCGCAAGCCGAGATCAAGCCCAAGGTCGTCGGCCGAGGTTCCGAGGGAGATGTCGAGCGCGTGCAGCGCCGCCACCTCGGGCATCACGGTGGTACGCACGCCCAGCAGCCCGAGATCGCGAGCCCGCTGGAAGTCAGCGAGGTCGTGCGGGCCATTGCCCGTGAGCATTCCGCTGATGCCCGGCTCGGTCACGCTCGTGAGACCCATCGACAGGGCGTAGGCCGAGCCTGCCGCGATAGCGGCGACGAATTCGTCGGTGGGCTCGGGGCGCAGTACTACGTTCACCAGGGCGGTGGCGGCCTCCGCAAAGTAGCCCGTGGCCGCACCGTCGTGGTCGCGCTGCACAACTCCGTGCACCACGTCGGGCACCTCGCGAAGGTCGGTGAAGCCCATGCGTCGCAGCGCTTCGGTATTGGCAACCCCGGCGTGGTGCGAGGCGTGCACCACCCACGCCGGGCGGCCGCCGGTCACTCGGTCGAGCGAGTGCCGGTCGGGCATGGCCCCGAGCTTGTCGTCTTCGTAGCCCTCGGCAACAACCCAGGCGCCCGGTGCCAGCGCATCGGCGAACCTGCCGAGAGCGGCGTAGAGGTCGTCGAGCGTGCTCACCGAGGCGGGGGATACGTCGCAGCGCCTCAGGTGCTGCCCCACCGCGCTGAGGTGAAAGTGGGCGTCGTGGAAGCCCGGCACCACCGGTGCACCACCTAGGTCGTGCACGCGCGCGGACTTCAGCCCCAGCACGTCGTGGTCGAGGCCCACGATCATCCCGCCTATGACCCCGACCGCGGTCGCTGTCGGGCGCTCGGGGTCGCCGGTCCAGAAGCGGCCGTTGCGGTACAGCACATCGAGCATGGGCCGACGCTAGCGGGACGCCCCTACACTCGCGAATCCGCGATGCCCCCGTCGCACTAGGATTCAGCGCATGGCTGAGTTCATTTACACCCTTCGCAAGGCTCGCAAGGCGCACGGCGAGAAGGTCGTCCTCGACGACGTGACGCTGTCGTTCATGCCCGGCGCCAAGATCGGAGTGGTCGGCCCCAACGGGGCTGGAAAGTCGAGTCTGCTCAAGATCATGAGCGGGGTCGAGCAACTGTCGAACGGCGACGCGCTGCTGAGCCCCGGCTACTCGGTGGGCATGCTGGCCCAGGAGCCCGAGCTCGACGAGACCAAGACCGTGCTGGGCAACGTGCAAGACGGTGTGGCTGCCACCAAGGCCCTCGTCGACCGCTTCAACGCCATCTCCGAGGAGATGGCCAACCCCGACGCCGACTTCGACTCGCTGCTTGCCGAGATGGGCGTGCTGCAGGAGCAGATCGACCATAAGAACGCGTGGGACCTCGACAGCCAGCTTGAGCAGGCCATGGACGCCCTGAGGTGCCCGCCCAGTGAGGCCGACGTCACCGTGCTGTCGGGCGGCGAGCGCCGCCGAGTCGCGCTGTGCAAGCTGCTGCTGCAGCAGCCCGACCTGCTGCTGCTCGACGAGCCCACCAACCACCTCGACGCCGAGAGCGTGCAGTGGCTCGAGCAGCACCTCGAGAAGTACCCCGGCACCGTCATTGCCATCACCCACGACCGGTACTTCCTCAACAACGTGGCGCGGTGGATTCTCGAGCTCGACCGAGGCCGCGCCTACCCCTACGAGGGCAACTACTCGACCTACCTCGAAAAGAAGGGCCAGCGGCTCAAGGTCGAGGGGGCCAAGGATGCCAAGCTCTCGCGGCGACTCACCGAGGAGCTCGAGTGGGTGCGTTCCAACGCGAAGGCGCGCCAAACCAAGAGTCGTGCGCGACTCGACCGCTACGAGGAGATGGCCACGGAGGCCGAGAAGACTCGCAAGCTCGACTTCGAGGAGATCCAGATTCCGCCGGGCCCGCGACTTGGCAGCCTCGTGGTTGAGGCCGACGGTCTCACCAAGGGGTTCAGCGACCGCATGCTCATCGACAATCTCTCGTTCACCCTCCCGCGCAACGGCATCGTGGGCGTTATTGGCCCCAACGGCGTGGGCAAGACCACGCTCTTCCGCATGATCGTGGCCTCGGCCGAGGGCGGTAGCGACGACAAGGCCACCCTTCCCGACTCCGGCAACCTGCGCGTGGGCGAGACCGTCAAGCTCTCGTACGTCGACCAGAGCCGCGGTGGACTCGACCCCGCCAAGAACGTGTGGGAGGTCGTCAGCGACGGCCTCGACTGGATCAAGGTGGGCAATGTTGAAATGCCCTCGCGCGCCTACGTGGGGGCCTTCGGGTTCAAGGGCCACGACCAGCAGAAGCCCTCGGGCGTGCTGTCGGGCGGCGAGCGCAACCGGCTCAACCTCGCACTCACGCTCAAGCAGGGCGGCAACCTGCTGCTGCTCGATGAGCCCACCAACGACCTTGACGTTGAGACCCTCGGAAGCCTCGAAAACGCGCTGCTCGAGTTTCCGGGCTGTGCCGTGATTACCTCGCACGACCGGTGGTTCCTCGACCGCATCGCCACTCATATCCTCGCCTACGAGGGTGACTCGCAGTGGTTCTGGTTTGAGGGCAACTTCGAGTCGTACGAGAAGAACAAGGTCGACCGACTCGGCGTCGAGGCTGCGCGGCCACACCGGGCCACGTACCGCAAGCTCACGCGCGACTGATGACCCACCGACTTGAGATCGCCCTGCGGTGGGCCGACCTCGACCTCATGGGCCACGTCAATAACGTGCGGATGGCCGAGATGGTGCAGGAGGCCCGGGTCGTCTTCGCCATGGGCCTCGCCGGTGAAGCCGGAATCGGACCCACGGCAGTGGGCGCCGAGGGCTTCAGCCAGGTCATCGCCCGGGTCGAGATCGACTACCTGCGGCAGGTGCTTCTCACCGACAGGCTCATCACCTTCGACACCAGCGTCGAGCGCGTCGGAACGACCTCGTTCACGGTCATCCACGTCGGGAGGGTTCCCGACGGACATGACGTGGTGCGCGCCCGTTCGGTGATGGTGTGCATCGATCCTGCCTCTGGCCGCAGCGCGCCGATTCCCGCTGAGTGGAGGGTCGCGCTCGAGTCGCGGGCCGAGGCCTCCTAGGTTTCCCAGGCGCCGCCGCTCATTCGCGAGTGGCGGTGTGACCATGGTCACGGCGAGAATAGCGACTATGACCCAGCTAAGCCTCCGCCACGACGAGGCCGCCTATCTTGCGGCCTTCCTGCGGCGGCTCATGCTGTGGGACGAGCGAACGTGCGTGCGTGTTCAGGTTTCCGGTGGTTCTCTCGGCGTGTACGGGGTGCCACCCCTCGACTGCCTCGCGTTCATCGCCGTTCCGCTCGACGGTGACCACAGTGAGCCGCTCGACCGCGTGGTGAGTGCCGGGCGCTTACGCGATGTCTTGGGCGAGGTCTCGTCGATCAGGTGGGGAGTCTCGCGTTCGTTCCATGTGCCCGATGAGATGGGCGCGGTTGCGGCACTCGCCGTGCTACCCCCTCGCGGCCCATGGCTTCCTGCAGAGCGAGGAATTGCCGGCGATGTGCGCCCCATCGTTGCCGCCGGCGTTGAGGAATTCCGGGTGAAGGCCGAGCGGTCGGGCACCTCGTCGCCGTCCGACTTGGAGACGCTGGCGCGCGACGTGTGGTCGCGACCGGGTTGGGGTGGTCTGCCTTTGGCCAGCCTGCATGCGGCGTCACTGCTCGGGTTCATGCCGCACGACGGACTTCAGGTCGGCACATCAACCTGCGAGGGCTGGAAGCGCTTCGCCGCTCCGGGCGGCATGACCTTCGTGCGCACGAGCGGACTTCCACCGAACCTCAGCCTGGCCGTGCTGCGCCGGTAGTGGCACTGACCTTCGACGTGGTCGGGCGAGCGGGGTCGACCTCAGCCGCCGCCCCCCTGGCCGAAAGCCTCCTCGACGGGGTCTCCCTCGGAGACGTTCACCATCGAGATGGCTGCCATCGTGAAGTACCGCCACATCTCCTCGGCCAGCTCGCGCGGAATGTCCTGCGCCACCAGCGCGGCCTCCATGTGCCGCAGCCAGCGATCGCGCATGTCGAGGTCGATCGGGTAGGGGGCGTGGCGCATGCGAAGTCGCGGATGCCCGCGCTCGTCAGAGTAGGTGGTGGGACCGCCCCAGTACTGCTCGAGAAACATGCGCAGGCGCACCTCGGCCGGGCCGAGCTCGTCGTCGGGGTAGAGCGCACGCAGCTCGGGGTCGTCGGCCACCCCGCGGTAGAACTCGGCGGTGAGTCGCTCGAAGAAGGGCGACCCTCCGACGAGTTCGTAGAACGTGGGCTCGGAGGTGGGCATGGTGGAGTCGGTCACGGTGACAACCCTAGGCGCTGGCAGTGCCGGTGCCCGCGATGGCAGCACTGGCATCGGCGGCGCGCGCGGCTGCGGTGATGTTAGTCACCATCGAGCCGAACACGATGCCGTGAAACGGCAGCACCGAGAACCAGTACGCGTGGCCGAGCAGTCCCTTGGGGTGGTAGATCGCGCGCTGGTGGTACACGGTGCGCCCCGTGTCGTCGAGGTCGACCGAGAGTTCGAGCCAGGCCAGGCCGGGCATCTTCATCTCGGCACGCAGGCGCAGCAACTGCCCCGGAATGCGCTCTTCAACCCGCCAGAAGTCAACCGGCTCACCCACCATCAGCTCACGCGGATTGCGGCGTCCGCGGCGCAGTCCGACGCCACCCACCGCGCGATCAAGCCAGCCGCGCACCTCCCACGCGAGCGGGAACGAGTACCAGCCGTTCTCGCCGCCGATTCCTTCAATAACCTGCCACACCGCCTGCGGGGACGCATCGACCGGTTCGTCGCGCTCGTCGGTGTAGAGCGAGCCGCCGGCCCAGTCGGGGTCAGAGGGGAGGGGGTCGCTCGGCGTTCCGGGGTACGAGGCTGACGACCAGCGGGTCGTGACGTGTGCCTCGCGCACCCGCTGCAACGCGAGCGACACGGCGGCCTCGAAGCCGAGCAGGCCCTCGGGTGGGTCGGGGATGTAGTCGGCGATGTCGTGCTCATGGCACACCACCTCGATCTTGAGCGAGTCGACCAGTGGCCGCGCGATTGAGGCGGGCACCGGCGTGACGAGTCCCACCCAGCGGCTCGATAGCTTGGGAGACAGGAGGTTGATCGGCAGAATGATGCGCCTCGGAAGCCCGGCCACGGCCGCGTACCGCTGCATCATGTCTTGGTACGTCAGCACGTCGGTGCCGCCAATGTCGAACCAGCGGTTGACCTCGGGCGGCAACTGCGTGGCGCAGCCCACGAGGTAGCGCAGCACGTCGCGAATTCCGATGGGCTGAATGCGGGTGCGCACCCAGCGCGGGGTGATCATCGCCGGCAGCCGCTCGGTGAGGTAGCGCAGCATCTCGAACGACAGCGAGCCGCTTCCGATGATGACGCCTGCTCCGAGCGCGGCCGTGGGCACACCGCTCGCTAGCAGAATTTCGCCCACGTCGGCGCGGGCCTGGAGGTGGCGCGAGAGCCGCTGCTCGTGCGCAAGGCCCCCGAGGTACACGATGCGACCTACTCCCGCGGCCGCGGCTGCGGTGGCAAAGGTGTGCGCCGTGGCCCGTTCGAGCTCGCCGAACTCGTCCTCGGTGCCAATCGAGTGCATCAGGTAGTAGGCAACGTCGACTCCCGCCAGGGCCTTGGCCATCACCTCGGGGTCGTTGGCGTCGCCAGCCACCACGTCGACGCGGCTCACCCAATCGCGGTCGCGCAGGCGCTCGGGGTGACGCGCTAGTACGACGACGTCCATGCCTGCGGTGAGAAGGTGAGGAACGAGTCGACCACCGACGTAGCCGGTGGCCCCTGTGACGAGTGCGCGCATGGCTCTAGTGTGCGTGCTGGGGCAGTCAGCCGCATCACGGGAACGCTCGCGCCCGCCCGTCAGGGTCTGTCAGGCTCCGTCAACCTGCTCCAGGGTGGGCATCACGATGCCTGACTCCTGAAAGGCGCGTTTCGCGGCCGCCCTGATCGCCCGTGCCGACGACACGCTCTCGCCGGGCTCGGTGCGGGCGCTGACCCCCACCATCGT
>WLOZ01000088.1 GCA_009699025.1 Actinomycetota bacterium | reverse complement strand
GTGACCCCGTACTTGACGCAGCAGAGGCCACCGGCATTGGTGTTGACATTGCCGCCGATCGAGCAAAAGTCCTTGCTGGCCGGGTCGGGCGCGTACCACATGCCGTGGCCGGCTACGTGCTCGCGCAGATCGGTGTTGAAGATGCCCGGCTCGGTCTCGACGTAGCCGTTGCCGACATCAACCGTGAGCACCGAGCGCATTCTCTCGACACACACGATGAGGCTGCCATCAATGGCGTTCGACCCACCGGTGAGCCCTGAGCCGGCGCCGCGCGGCACCACCGGCACACGGTGCTGGTGAGCGGCGCTCAGCAGTGCCGACACCTGCTCGACCGTGCGTGGGAAAGCGACGGCGAAGGGCTGGCCGGCATGGCTGCCGGTGGACCGGTCTGCCCGGTAGGACTCAAGTCGATCGGTGTCGGTGACGACGTCGCCTTCGGCGAGCGCCGCCTGTGCTGCCAGCAGCACCTGATCTTCGGGAGTCACAGGGTGACGCTACCGGAACTGTCTCGCGCGCGTGCTTCACTGATGCGACAGAATGCTGGAATGCCTAAATCAAGTGCGACCAGCGACGCCCCCGGGGTCGGCCAGTGCTCGAGACTCGGCAACTGGTTGCCCCTGCTGGCGAGCAGTCCGGCGGCCCCAGCGCACCTGCCGGAGGTACCGGAGCCTTCTGCACCACTGGAGATCAACCGTCACGATGGGACCGCCTGATGTCAGTAAGCAGCACGACTCCAGACCTCACTGTGGGCATGGACAGTACCGAGCCACACGAAGGGCTGTCAGCGCGCTCGGCCGCAGGAACCGGCGAACTGCTCCGATTCCTCGCACCCTTCCTCGCCCCGGTCCGGTGGGCGGTCATCGGCTCGCTCGCCTTCGGGATGGCGGCCCTACTGGCTGCGGCCGTGGTCCCGCTCGTGGTCGAGGGAACGCTGGAGCACGGCATCGACTCTCGTGCGCTGGGACTGCTCGGGGGGCTGATGCTGCTCGACGTCATTCTCACCTGGGTGGCTCAACGCTGCGGATTCGTGGCTGCGACGTCGAGCGCGCGAGCGCTCACCGAGCACCTGTACGAGACCACGCTGGAAAGCCCGATGGTGCGTCAGGTCGGCCTGCGTCGGCCCAGCGTGGTCAGTCGCCACACCGCGGACATTGATCGTGTTGAGCAGGCCGTTGACGTCACCCTCATCGAGGGGTTGCCCGGGGTGATGCGCATCGTCCTGAGCCTCGCGCTGCTCTACTTGGTCGAGCCTAGGGCCGGCCTGGTGATGCTCGTCGGCACCATCGCGTTCCTCGTGCTCAACTGGCACATCGGTCGAGGCTTGTTGCAGGTCGACCATCGCCGGTTGCATGCCAGCAGTGACGTGGGAGCCGTGGTTGATGAGACCATCACAGCGTCTCGAACGGTCTCAGGAATGAACCTTGCCAGCTGGATGGTTGCACGTCTGAGCGAGCGAGCTAGTCGCCTCCACATCGCGACGCTCATCCAAAAGAGGCGAGCAGGAAGGCTTCATATCGCCGCGCGAGTCGTGGGCTACCTTGCCCTGCTGGGCGTGGTGCTTGTTGGTCTCGTGGGGGGAGTTGCCGGGGCTGGAGCAATCGCGGCGGCGCTGCTGTACGTGGAGGCGGTCGTGCGTGGTCTTGAGGCCCTTCCTCCGTGGCTGCGTGACTGGAGGCTCGCTGTGACGAGCAAGCGCCGGATCGAACAGATCACGTCAGCCGCCCCTCGCGTGGCCCGTCTCGACACTGGCGCCGTGACGTCGACTTCGGTGGGAGAGGGTCTGACGTTCCACGATCTGGCCCTCGAGCCAGACAGCTTGCTCACGATGGGTGCTCTTGGAGTGCCTAGCGGTGGCCTGGTAGCCCTGGTCGCTGACGCCGGACAATCGACCTCACGCCTGCTTGAGGTGCTGGGGGGCGACAGCGACCCCGATGCCGGGCTCGTTACGCTCGATGGGGTCGACGTTCGTCACCCCTTGGTGAAGCGGCGCGTCGCCCTGCTGACGTACGACACGTCTCTCTTCGACACGACCGTCCGAGACCACCTCGGCGCAGCGGCGACTGACATCAGCTCGGTTGCTGCTGAGGCCGTGCTGGCCAAGGCGGGCCTTGCGCACCTCGTCGACCTCCCTGGCGGTGGCCTCGACGCGAGGCTCGGATCCCACGCGGAGGTGCTGAGCGTGCACGAGCGCCAGCGTCTGCTTCTCGCCATGGCGGTCGTGGGAAGCGCCGATGTCGTGCTGATTGAGAGTCTGCCTGTCCTTGCCGACGTCGATGTGGCCCTGCCACTGTTGTCGGCGATGGTGGGCGATCGCCAACGCACCGTCGTGATCGCCACACGCAGCGCCGAGCTGGCTGAGCGTTGCGACCACGTGCTGGCGCTGTACGACGACGGGATCGTCGTGGGCACCCACTCCGACCTGATGATTCAACCCCGCTATGCGCAGATTTGGGACCGTCAGTCTGCGATCTCGGCCGACACCAAGCTCCTCGAGTCAATACCCGAGAGTCAGCGAGACTCGATGCGGTCTCGAATCTCCACCGAGCAGTTCCCTGCTGGTGAAACACTCTTCCGCGAGGGCTCCCCTGGCGACCAGATGATGTACATCATTACCGGACGGGTGGCGGTGCTCGCTGTCGATGCTGAGGGGCGAGAGCGCCGCGTCGCTGAAATTGGGCCAGGAAACTTCTGTGGTGATGTCGACTCTCCGGGCGGGAGGCACTCGAACACCGTTCGTGCGGTCAGCGACACGCTGGTGCGCACTCTGAGCGTCGAGGCATGGTCGGCCGGCGTGATGGGCATTCTTGACGCCGACCCGGTTGAGCGCAGGGTGGTTACTGCCGTGTTGCGGTCGACCAACGCGCACGAAGCCGAGATCGTAGCGGAGTTGTCGGATCTGCCTCCGGACGCCGTGGTAGAGACTATCGCTCGCCTGACAGCCGCTGGGGGTCTGCGAACGAATCCCGACGGCCGGTTGTCGATCGTGGCCCGACGGCGATCTCTTGCTGGCT
Source organism: Actinomycetota bacterium (assembly GCA_009699025.1). The sequence goes on along the minus strand of WLOZ01000088.1, from coordinate 4,137 downwards.
CAGCTGCGCTGCTTGACCGCCTCGGCGGTTTAGACGACTAGCTCTGAATGCGGGCGACGATCTTGCGAATCTCGGCCGACCACTCGTGCTCGGGGCTGGTGATCGAGAAGAGGCCGCCGGAAGCATTCTGTACGACCTGCTCTGACAGCGGCAGCATGGCCACGGTCTCGGAGGCGTACGCGGCGTTCATCTGCTCGCGCAGGTCGTCGAAGTCGACGCCAGAGGGAACCTTGTTGAGCACCAAAAAGAGGTTGGGCACATCGAGACGGCGGGCGACGTCGACAGTGACGGCCGTACCCTGGAAGTCCTGCCGGTCGGGGCGCAGGATGAGGATGAGGATGTCACTGATGGTGATTGACAGCAGGGTCTCCTCGTTGAGGCCCGGGTGGGTGTCGATCATCAGGTAGTCGAGCGAGAGGTCCTTGGCGAGGTCACGGAAGCCGTCGTTGAGGGTGCCAACGTCGTAGCCCTCGCGGAGCACGCGCGCGATGTCGCCGGCCTTAATGCTGGAGGGAACCAGGAAGAGCTGGCCACCCTCGGCAACGGACATGTGGCTGGCGACACGATCGGTGACGTCGTGCGCCGCTGACGCGATGTCGGTCTTGCCCCAGAGGTAGTCGTTGAGGGCAGGCTCGAGCGGGTCCTCGTGTCCGAAGAGCACATGCACTCCGGGGCTCTGAATGTCGGTGTCGACGATGGCCACGCGCGCCCCACCTGCAGCGAGCTGTGCCCCAACGTTCGCGGTGGTGTTGCTCTTACCCGTTCCGCCGCGGAACGAGTGGACTGAGATGACGGTGGTCATGGCTATTCCTCTTCTGTGTCAACGACGGAATTTGGCAGCGAACTTCTGGAATCCTGATGGCTCAGCGTAGTGGCTGTCGAGGTCTCCCTGGCCAAGAGTCTCGAAAGCTTCGACTACAGCGGGGGTGTCGGCGCCTAGAGCCTCTCGTAGGCGAGGGCTGGCACTCTTCACGACGCGGTGGCGACGCAGCAGCATGAGCAGTGCCTGAGCGCGCATATGAGGGCTCTCAGGTACCAGGGCACCCCACACGGCCGCAGTGCGCTCAAGGGCCTTGCCGTCGACCTCGTCGCTCGGCCTTCTCGCAAGCCCGTAGCCGGCGAGGTCGTGCAACGCGTCGCCCGTAGGGAGGGGAAGATCGAGGGCCGTGGCGTCGAGCAGGCTGCTGAGGTCAATCGGGATGTCACCGGGCATGGCCGTGAGCACCGTGGCGTCGCGCACGTCGCGCGTGCGGGCGGCCTCCTGCTCGATGAGGAAGACCAGCGCTTGGGCACGACGAGGCGACGAACCCGGAGAGGGAAATTCCACTGACATCGGTACTCCCATGGGTTGATCGCTGAGTGACGTCCTTACCCTAGGCCATGGCGTGACCTAGAAGTCTGCGAGTCTCTCCGACACGCTCGATTGGACGCGGCCGCTGTGAGAGTTGAGCCGCGCCCGCCAGCGCAGGTCGCCGCCCTGCCCGCCCACTCTCGCCGTGATCGCCTCGACGTGCCCACGGTCTGCCAGCCAGTCGAGGCGCCTGAGTGCCTCCCCCACGGTGATCTCAAGAGACGCTGCGATGTCGGGTGTAGACCGCGGCCCATGGCGCAGGAGCTGTCGCTGCACCGCGCGCATCGCCCGGGGGGTCTCGAGGAGGTCGACCATTCCTCGGTCGGGCAGGGCGATCACCACCTCGTGCGAGACGCCGACCGAGAGCACGGCCTCCTGCACATGGAGCTCGTAGTTGTGTCCGCCTGTGGAGCGGTCTGCCGCAAGCGCGTGCAGGTGAAGTCCGGCGATGGTGGAACCCTCGGCGAGGTCGGGGAACCGAAATCCGACGAACACTCCTTCGAAGGGAGCCATGACCCAGCGCACCTCGTCAGTGAGGCACACCTCAGCGAATGGGCGGTAGGGCGGAGACTGAGGCCGCACGCTGCGAGCGAGCACGCGCGTGAAGGTTCCCTCGAGCCGGATCGCGACGACAGCACCGGGGTCGTGCACTAGCTCCTCGACAACAGCCGCCACGTGCTCAAGGGAGCAGTCGCGCAGAGTTCGCGCGTGCGGCGAGTGCAGGTGGCTCACCACCATGAAGGGAGTGGTCGCCTCCGGCGGGATGAGGTGGGCCACCCCGCGGAAGTCGATCTGCCACGGCTCGCCATCGACCACCACCACCTCACCGTCGAGCCGATCAAGGGCTCCGAGGCCGTGGTCCCCGCCTTTCAGTGCCTCTGCCATGGTCGCGACCCCGTCGTAGCCGCCCTCGAGCAGCACATGGGCGAGTTGTAGTTGGAAGGTTGCGTCGTCGGATGTGGTGTCAGCATCGCTGAGTCTCTGGCGCTGAAGGGTCACAGCCGCGATCAGCGGTGTGTCGAATGACATGGTGGGAAGGGTACTGGAATGCCCTTCTCGAGCGGCGTGAGCCTCACATGTGCCCTTAGGCTGGCCGTATGTCTGTTCTCGAGGCTCGCCAGGCTCTGATTGACCGATACCTCGAGGTTCGAGGGCAGACAGACGAGCTGTGCGCTCCCCTCTCGGCGGAAGACCAGACGGTGCAGTCGATGCCCGATGTAAGCCCCACTAAATGGCATCGCGCCCACGTCACGTGGTTCTTCGAAAACTTCGTGCTGGCCGCTGCAACGGCAGGGTACGAGCCCGTCGACCGCGACTACTGGTACCTCTTCAACAGCTACTACGAGTCGCTGGGCCCGCGGTACCCCCGGGCCAGTCGGGGGCATATTTCGCGTCCGGGAGCCGTCGAGGTGGGCGACTATCGGCGTGAGGTCGACTTACGTGTGGTCGCTCTCCTGCGCGCCTTACCCGACGACCAGCTCGCCCGCCTCCGCGCGGCGGTCGTGCTGGGGCTCCACCATGAGCAGCAGCACCAGGAACTCATCCTCATGGATATCAAGCACGTGCTCTCGCGCAATCCACTGCGACCCTCGTACGCGCCCAACACCGCGCCCAACACCGCGCCCCTACTGCCCGCAGCTTCCCCCATCGAGTGGGTCGAGTACGCCGGTGGTGTGGTTGAGATCGGCCACGAGGGTGCCGAATTCCACTTCGACAACGAAGGCCCGCGCCATCGTGTGTTCCTGCAACCGTTCCAGATCGCAGATCGACTGGTCACCGCGGGCGAGTGGTTAGCCTTCATTGACGATGGAGGGTATGCGCGTCACGAGTTGTGGCTCTCCGAGGGATGGGCGTGGCTGCAGGCTGACGCCATCGAGGCGCCGCTCTACTGGTTCCACGACGACGGCGTTTGGTGGGAGCACACGCTGAACGGCACCCGTCCCGTGGTCGAGGACGAACCCGCACGCCACGTGAGCCACTTTGAGGCCGACGCGTATGCCACGTGGGCAGGCGCACGACTACCCACCGAGTTCGAGTGGGAGCACGCGGTGGCAGCATCAGAGCCTGACCAGGTGCTGAGGGAGCTGTACGGCGAGTGCTGGCAGTGGACCTCGTCGGCCTACCTGGGGTATCCCGGTTTTGCACCTGTGGCGGGGGCCATCGGCGAGTACAACGGGAAGTTCATGTCGAACCAGATGGTGCTGCGCGGCAGTTCGGCGCTCACGCCGGCCGGACATTCCCGCGCCACCTATCGCAACTTCTTCCCGTCGCAGTCGCGCTGGGCCATGAGCGGCGTCAGGCTCGCCGACGGACAGGCGGCAGCTCGTGCCCACTGAGACCCAGGGTACCGAGGTGCTGGTGCTGCTCGACGACGAATGGGCGCGCCGCTCACTGGTCGACGACGTGCGTTCGGGACTCGCCGAGGTGCCTCGCTCGCTGTCACCGCACTGGCTCTACGACGATCGGGGCTCGGACCTGTTCGACCAGATCACCAGGCTTCCCGAGTACTACCCCACCGAATGCGAACGCGAGATCTTGGCTCGAGAGGCGTCGTCCGTCGTGTCGCTCACGGGCGCCGACGTGGTGGTGGAGCTTGGATCGGGCACCTCCGACAAGACTCGAACGCTGTTAGACGCATTTCACGCGGCGGGGCGTCTGTCAGAGTTCATCGCCCTCGACGTCAGCGAGCAGACCCTGCGCACAGCGGTGGCGGCACTCGGCGCCCGATATCCCGACGCTCTGGTGCGGGGCATCGTGGGCGACTTCAATCAGCACCTCGGTAGCAT
>WLOZ01000087.1 GCA_009699025.1 Actinomycetota bacterium | reverse complement strand
TGGACCAACTTCCTCATTCGTACCTACGCGTGGATCGTGCTACTCAATCGCGAAGGTCTGATCAACCACGGACTCTCCAACGTGGGATGGGGACCCATCGACATCTTGTACACGCGCACTGCCGTGGTGCTCGGGCTGAGCTACGCCTACATTCCCCTGATGGTGCTGCCCATCTACGCCTCACTTCAACGCCTCGATCCCTCGCTGCTCGAAGCGGCTCGCAATCTTGGTGCCGGCGGGTGGCGACGATTTCGAACGGTGCTATTGCCGCTCACCATGCCCGGCATTATCACCGGCGCACTCTTTGTCTTCATTCCGAGTTTGGGAAACTTCGTGATCGCCGAACTACTCGGTGGCGGCAACTCGCAGATGATCGGCAACCTCATTCGCGATCAGTTTCTCAAGGCGCGCGACTGGCCCTTCGGATCGGCGCTGTCGCTTCTTGTACTCGCGCTCTTGCTGCTGATCGTGATGGCACAGGCGCGTGCCTCGCGCCGCATGCGTGAGTGGAGCGCGTGATGGGCCGCGCACTACGCACGGCTCCGCTGTGGGCGCTCTACGCGTTCTTGTACCTGCCCATCATGGTGGTGGTGCTCATGAGCTTCAACGCCAGCAAGAACCCCTTTGTATGGTCGGGATTTTCACTCAAGTGGTACCCCGAGCTGCTGCAGGACAGTGAAATCATGGCCGGGCTTCGCACCACATTGATTGTCGCTGTGGGGTGCACCGTGATCTCAGTGATCCTCGGAACCCTGCTAGCCATCGCCCTCGAGCGCGTGTTGCCGTCGCGCACTCTCGACGCTGCGTCGACTGCGCCTGCCGTGATGCCAGACATCGTGCTCGCCATCGGATTGCTGGCCTTCTACACGCTGATCTCGTTCTCACTCGGTGCCGTCAGCGTGATGTTGGCTCACTCAGTGTTCGGCATTGCGTTTGTCGCCGCAGTAGTGCGCGTCCGGTTGGCCGCTTCTGATCGAAGTGTCGAAGAAGCCAGTCGCGATCTCGGTGCATCGGCCGCACGCACATTCCGCAAGGTCACGCTGCCTGGGTTGCGACCGGCAATCATCGCCGGTGCACTGCTGGCATTCACCCTCAGCCTCGATGAATTCACCGTTGCCTTCTTTACGTCGTCACCGTCTGATCCGACGCTGCCGGTGGTCATCTACTCACGCGTGCGGTTCGGAGTCACTCCTCAGATCAACGCACTTGCTACCGTTTTGCTGCTCGTGTCGTTTATCGCCGTGATTCTCGCGCAACGCACCAGCCGCCTCAGCGACACTCTCAAGGGAGGTGACCGGGGATGACCACCAGTGCGGCCCCGCTGCTCGAAATCCGTAATCTCGACCGATCATTCGGTGAGGTGCGCGCACTGAACTCGGTGAGTTTCGATATCGGTGAGAACGAGTTCTTCGCACTGCTCGGACCATCGGGTTGCGGCAAGACCACCTTGCTTCGTGTGCTCGGAGGCTTCGAACAGCCCGACGCCGGCACTGTGCTCCTCGATGGTCGCGACCTGCTGACGATGCCTGCCGAGCGTCGCCCGGTTAATCTCATGTTTCAGTCGTACGCGCTCTTTCCGCACATGAGTGTCGAGCGCAATGTCGCCTACGGCTTGGAATGCGAGAAAGTGCCGAAGGATGAGATTCGTCAGCGCGTCAGCGACGTACTCGAAACGGTAGGCCTCACCGACAAGCGCGCCGTCCTTCCTAACAAACTCAGCGGCGGACAACGACAGCGCGTGGCGCTGGCCCGAGCGATTGTGAAGCGCCCTCGGCTGCTGTTGCTCGATGAACCACTCTCGGCACTCGATCGCAAAATCCGCGGCGAGATGCAAATGGAACTGAAACGACTGCAACATGAAGTCGGCATCACCTTCGTCGTCGTGACCCACGATCAAGACGAAGCGATGAGCCTCGCCGATCGGGTCGCCGTGATGAATCACGGTGAGGTGCGCCAACTCGATACGCCGCTGAATCTGTACCGTCGCCCCAGCAGCCTGTTCGTCGCTGACTTCATTGGCACCAGCACGATCGTGCGCGGACGACGCGTGGGCGGACTGTGGAGTGCGCCGGAACTGCCTGAGTTTGCCTGCGGCGACGAGTGTGAGAACGCCATCGCTGTGGCAATCCGCCCCGAATCAGTTCGCCTCACACCGCGTTCAGATGTCTCCACACAGGTTGAAGGAGTCGTCGCTGAGGTCTTCTTCCAAGGTGACCATGCCATCGCTCAAGTGCGAGTGGGTGAGGTTCCCTTCCTGGTATCGATTCGCGAGGGGGAATTGCCAGAGCGTGGCGCGTCGGTGGGGCTGTCCTGGGATGACAGTGCGCTCATTGCGCTCCTCGAGGAGTAGTCGCCACGACTCCTCCTGTCCGATGTGACTGATGACACGTCGAAATCGGGGAAGAATCGCCCCTCCTCACGCGCTCCTGTAGGAGATGACTTCCCTACTGATACGACTCCGCGCCGCAGTGCGGCATCACGATTCCCGCATCGCGGTGCTCGCTGCTGCGGCTGCAGCCATCGCATTCGGCCTCGGCTCGCTCACGCCCCAGGTGTCAGCCGTCGTTGCCGCGCTTACCGCACTCGTTTCTGTGCGGCCCACGTTCCACGGCTCGATGCAGGAAGGCCTGCGACAGGTACTCGGAGTTGCCTTGGGGGCCGCGTTCGCGTGGGCAGCTCTCCATGTGGTCGGCTACTCCCCCGTATCGCTCTTTCTCACGGTGATCGTGTGCTTTCTCGTGGCGCACCTGCTGCGACTCGGACACGAGGGTGCGGTCGCCGTCGGTATGACTGTGATCCTCGTTGTCGGACCGCAGTTCAACTCGGAGGCAGTTGAGACCCGCTTCCTCGGAGTCATAGTGGGTTCGGTGGTTGCCCTCGCAGTCTCGTTCTTCACTCGCCCTGGTACGCCCCATGGTCGCGCGCTGACCGATGTCGTCGCACAGGCCGATCGCACTTCTGAGCTGCTCGTCACCATCGCCGCAACATTGCACTCAGGTGACGGTCACATCGACGTCGACACGGCTCGTTCATGGCTCAGTGAGGCCGAGCACATTCTCACCACCACCGTCGGCATTCGTCACGACGCCACCGATGCAGTCGACGGATCACGCTGGTCGCCACTCATCGCCGAAGACGACGCTCAGGCAGTACTCGACCAGGTATGCATCACCGAGGGAACAGCGCTCACCGTGGTGAGCATGTGTCGCGATCTCGTGGCCTCCGCCGGCCTAGGCCTCGCGATTCCCGCTGATATGGCGTCCTCACTATCGGACGTGTTGTTCGCAACTGCACGAGCGATTAGCACTCAGAGCGACACAGCACGCACGAACCCCGCTGAGACCCTGTCTCAGCACACCGGGCCGGTAGGCATCGTCACAGCGACTCGTCGCGAGGCAGTCACTCACGTGCGCGGCGCTGACGACACCACTCCACTGCTGCTGGGGGGCTCGCTTCTGCGCGACTCGGAGAAGATCACCGAACTGCTCTCGGGGCACATCTCCGCGAGCTAGCCGCCCACCGCGTTCCACTCGCAGGAGCCACTGACATGTGTGTCGCCGAAGTACGCCCCCGTGTCACTCAGAGTCACCGAAGTAACCCGTGTCGTGACTACTGTGCCCGTACGGGTGACGGCTTCACCCATATGGGTGGCGTATATTAAGAGCTGAACTTCCCCAACCGTAATGATTGGCAAGGCCTTGCATCTTCCTCCTGGCCTGCCTTGATTGACCGAATTGGGGACTCATGCATCAGCGGTCTGCCCGACGTTCCGTGCTGCGGGCATGTTTGGTGCTCAGCGGAGCCGCGCTCATGCTGGCGGGCACGCTTCCGGCACAGAGCACGCCCGAGACCTCGTCATCACGCATCGGCCTCCTGCTCGCACCGCTTCCTGGCGTCACCATCGCTCCCACGGCACGTGTGAGCGGCACCGGACTGCGCCTGAGCTTTACCGCGTCGGTGACCGGCCTCCCCGCTGTCGGCCGCACCGTGCTGTTGCAGTCACGCAAGGGCACTGGGCTCTGGAAGACCGTCGCCACCACCCGCTGGAGCGGACAAGGAAGGATCAATCTTTCCTACGTGCCCCTCGCCGCTGCCGCCTACCAGTACCGCACGGTTATCGCGGCAGCCAAAGGACTCAAGGCCGTCGTGGGCCGCGCGATCCCCTTCACCGTGAAGCCCACCACGAACACAGTTGGCCTCTCACACGGGGGGGGCACCAACTGGAACGGCGTCAAGACGTTCAAGTTCAGCGTGAGCGCCCCCACAGGCGTCGACACTCGTTCGCGCGCCTCGCGCAAGGTGCACCTCGAGGTTCGACACGTTGGCGACCCCACCTGGACCTATACCGGACTCGTCACCACGGGTGCCACGGGTATCGCCGCCTTCAATGTACGAGTGTCGCGCAGTGGGAGGTTCGAGGCCCGCGCTGTGCTTCACGCGGCTCCCGGGATGCCGTCCTCGACCAGCGCCGTCGTCGCCTATTCGATCCAGCCCACGATGGTGCTGGCCGACAACGCCAAGTCCACGCCGATCAGCAAGGCGGCACTCGGAGTAGGAGGCCTGCTCGGTGCCGCCGTGCCCGAACCGTTCGGCAGCATTCGCATCTGGGACGCCGGGGTGGCCTGGAATCAAATCGAGACCAAGCCCAATACCGACCCCTCCACCTGGAACTGGACCAAGCTCGATGGCATCGTCGCCGAGGCCGAGCGCAAGGGTCAGAAGCTCCTGTACGTGATCGCCTCCACACCCCGCTTCTACGCCGCCGATCCCGACGCCATTGCGATGGTGCACAACCCGGCCGCGTACCCGCTGGGGGCATCGCAGCCGCCCACCCGTTCCGGCGCCGACAAGTTCGGAGCGGGTGGAGACGCCACGGGCGACCCCGAGATGAACTCGTACCGCCGCTTCGTCACCGCGGTGGTCAAGCGCTACCAGGGACGCATCGAGGCCTACCAGGCGTGGAACGAAGCCAACCTCGTCGACTACTGGCAGGGCACCGCCGCGCAAATGGCGATGATGACCCAGATCGTCAAGGAGGTGACCGATGCCAACGACCCGTCGGCACTTGCGGTGAGCGCCTCTATCGCTACGCGGCGGATGCTGTCGTTCTACCCCTTCGTCGACGACTACCTCGCCAGTCTCAAGGCACTGGGTTCCCCCGCTGAGGTTTATTCAGTGCACTTGTACCCCTATTTCAGCCAGAGCGTCAGCGACGTGATGAAGCTCGCCGGCATGTTCAAGCGGGTACTCGTCGATTCGCGGGTCGAATTGACCGGTCGACCCATCTGGAATACCGAAATCAACTACCGCACCAACGGAACCGAGGCCGAGACCGCAACGCTCATCAAGGACCCGCTCACCGATTCGCAGGTCCGCGCGATCGTGGGGCAAATCTACATGCGCAGTCTCAGCGCGGGCATCTCGCGCACGTACTGGTACGGGTGGATCCAACCGCCTACCACCTGCACCTCGTTCTGCCTCGGAATACCGATGTGGACCAACACCCCCGCGACTAACACCATCACCCGGCTCGCCACCTGGCTCGCGACTCCCGGGTCGGCTGCCGAGTCGATTGAGGGCTGCACCACCAACGCGTCGAGCCTCACGTCGTGCCGTCTCACGATGCAGGGCGGCTCTCACAAGTACATCGTGTGGAGCGAGAAGTCGACATCAACCTTCGCCAATGTGGGGGGGGCCAAGGTGACCGGAACCCACACTCTTGAGGGCGCAACGCTCCCCTACTCCGCTGGGGTCTACACCGCGAACACCGAGCCGGCCCTCGTCGACGTGGCCTGAAGCGGGGCCGAGCATGGTCAGCCGCGGGTCGCGCACCTTCGTTGTGGGCCTCGCACTCGGGTTGGCCCTCGGGCTTGCTCCCGGCCTCAATCCGGGCTCTCCCGGGAATGTGGGCATAGCGTCCGCGGTCGCAGGCCCGGCTCTCATCGAGGAGCCCGAACTGCGGGCCACGGTGGCGGTAGGACTGGCCGCGACCACCACCCGGCTCATCGCCCCGACCCTGTTCGGAATCCACCCGGGCCTTAACCCCACTTCCCCCACTCGGGCTGTTGCGACCTCGTGGCGCCTCTGGGACTCCAACACGATGTGGCCCACACTTCAGCCCACCCGCTCTGGCGCCTTCGACTGGAGCAGTCTCGACGCCCTGGTGGCCCGTGCCCGCGCGCAAGGAGTCACCGACTTCGTCATCCCCCTCGGGTTGACCCCTCGCTGGGCGGCTGGCGACTCGGCACCTGCAGGGCCGTACGGCCCGTCGTCGAGCACGGCTCCCCCGCTGAGCGACGACGACTTCCGCGCCTACGTCACCGCCCTTGCCCACCACGTCACCGAGTTCACGGGAACCACGTGGGCATTCGAGGCCTGGAACGAGGCCGACCTCACCACCTTTTTCACCGGCACTCCTGCGCAGGCGGCTCGCCTCACAGCAATCGCCGACGAGGCCGCCAAGACCGTGAACCCGGGCATTACCATCGTGTCTGCGAGCGTCACCACTAGGCGTGGAATCAAGCCCGACGGCTTTTTTCCGCTGTACCTGCGGGCCCTCGCTGCCGAACACGGCTTCGGCGGCCGCCCGTGGCCGACTGACGTGTTCGCACTGCACCCCTACCCGAGCGGAACGGCCGGCCCCACGGCCGCTAGCGCTGGCGTGGCCCTTTTCAAGAAGGTGCTCGCGCGCGAGAATGCGCCGGCCCGCCCGCTGTGGAACACCGAGTTCAACTTCGGGGTCGCGGGGCCGGGCACGATTCCGCACACCTCGTTCGCAGGCGTGGCCGCGCAGTACATGGCGCGCGCCTTCCTCGACTCGATGCGTTTGGGTGTCTCCCGTGTATACCCGTATAACTGGGCGCCAGCCGGCAACTACCTCGGCGTGGCCCTCTTCACCGACACACCCGCCACCAAGGCCCTCACCACGCTGAAGGGATGGCTCTCAGGGGTACGTCTAATCGGCTGCACAGGCACCGAGTTGTACACATGTCATTTCTCCCGTGGCCGCACGACGTTTCGTGTGCTGTGGCGCGACTCGTCGTCGAGCCTGGTTCGGCTGACCCGAGCCACACGCGTGTGCCCAGCCTCGGGAGGGACCTGTATCGTGACAATCCGTCCGCTGCGGGTGGGAGCAATGCCCGTCAGGCTGAGCTGATC
>WLOZ01000086.1 GCA_009699025.1 Actinomycetota bacterium | reverse complement strand
TCGACGCGCACTCGACAGTCCACCCCGCGGCGATGACCTCAGCGAACCCTTGCGCCTGCCCGATGCCGTCGCAGCCTGAGTGCGAGCGCAGGTCGAGGGCCAAGGCCCCGGCCACGCCGATGAGCACCGCAACGACCACCGCGGCAGCCCAGCGACACAGCACCCGTACGCGCCGACGCTTCCAGGCCTCGGGGTCGAGTGGAGCTTCGGATGCCTCAGCGAGCTCATAAGGGATGTCGCTGGCGCGTTCCTCCAACGGGACCCTCTGGCCATCCTGCTCGAGCGACATAACCCATGAACACCCGGCGACGGCCTGCTGTTCCCTTCCGGGTTCGTCAGCTCACCAGGTTGCTTTCGCATGCAGCGGAAGGGCGATGCGCGTGCGCAACCCTCCCAGAGGGCTCGTGTCCAGGCTCAGCGTGCCCCCGTGATGGGCCACCACGGTCGCGATGATCGTCATGCCCAGCCCGAAGCCTTCGGTGGACCGGCCGCGCGCGGTCTCATCCCTTCGCGTCGACGACAGCGCCGCCCGACGCTGTGGGTCGGGGATACCGGGTCCCGAATCGTCGACGAGCAGGAGGGCCTCTGAGCCTTGGATCGTGAGGGTGGCTTCGATGATCGAACCCGGCGGCGTGTGTCGCTCGAGGTTCTGGCGAATATTGGCCATCAGCTGTCGCAACGAATCCTCCTCGCCTTCGATGCTCACCGGCTCGAGGGAGAGGGTGATGAACCGGGTGCCGTCCAGCGCCACGAGGTCGGCGAGTTCCTCGCGAATCAGTTCGTCGAGCCGCACCGACGACACCGTGCTCGTGCGGGTGCCGACGGCGTCGAGTCTGAGCAGTTGGGTCACGAGCCGGTCGAGTCGCTGTGACTCCCTCGACATTCGGCGCAGCACCTCGGGGTCGACCGGCGCGCCCTGACTAGCGCCAACCTCGAGTTGCTGGAGGTACCCGCTAATCACGGTGAGCGGCGTCCGGATCTCATGCGAGGTGTCGGCGATGAAGGCTCGCAGGCTGCCCTCAGACTCGGCCAATCGATCGATCATCGAGTTCAGCGACGCCGCCAGCCGACGCACCTCACTGGCATTGCCATGGGCCGGAACCCGAGCGCTAACATCACGCGCGGTGATGCCCTCGGCCGACCGAACAATGTCGTCGAGGGGCACGAACATGCGCCGCGCGATGAGCCACGAGGCAGCCAGCAGTACCAGCAGCACCCCCACCAACGCTCCCGTGAGACTCCAGGCGAACTGGTTGAGCGACTGCTGATATCGCTCCAGCGACATGACCGCCACCGCCGCGCCGCGACGCGGGTCCATGATGCGCACATACACGCGGTAGGGCCCGGGAGCGTCGACGCTGAGGGGGTCTCGCGCGGCTAGCACCAGCTCCGCCGGCGTGAGTCGCGGAAAGGGCTTCGGGTCAGCGCTGGTACCCGCCTGTCGCACCACGATGACGGCGCCGGTGGCGAGATCGACACGTCCGGTGGCCACCTCAACTGACACATCCGACGGGAGGGGTGGGCCGCCGACGTCTTCATTCCCTCCCATCTTCGCCTCGGCCGCAGCGACGCGCAACGTAGTGTCAACGGTGGCCAGCAGCTGCCCGGCAATAATCGTGTAGGCGAGCAGCCCGACGACCGACGCGGCGACCACCACTGCAACCGCGGTCGTCAGGATCACCCGCTGCTTGAGGCTCACGCGGCGACTACTGAGGTCCGTGAGCGAGCTGGTAGCCCACGCCGCGCACGGTGCGGATGGTCACGTGGTCGCCGAGCTTCCGCCGAAGGTACGACACGTAGGTGTCGACCAGCTTGGTCTCCCCGTCGGCCGGATAGCCCCAGACCTCGCGCAGCAGCTGACCGCGGGACAGCACCCGACCGGTGTTCTCCATGAGGTGCTGCAGCAGTCGGAACTCGGTGGGCGACAGTTCCACCGCAACACCATCGACTGTCACCGCGTGCTGGTCGACGCTGAGGCAGACTCCCCCAACGCGCAGCATCTCAGGAACTCCGAGGGGGGCGGTGCGTCTCAGCACCGCGGCCACCCTCAGCACCACCTCCTCAAGGCGAAACGGCTTGCGCACGAAGTCGTCGGCACCGAGGGTAAAGCCACGCTTGGTGTCTTCACTTTCCTGTCGCGCAGTCAGAAAGATGACCGGTGTGGAGATTCCTCGCTCGCGGATTCGCTCGAGTACCTCGTATCCGTCGGCACCGGGCATGTTGACGTCGAGCAGGATCAGGTCGACGCTTTCCTCGCGCGCGAGGCGAATCGCCTCGAGTCCGTGCCGGGCGCTGAGGGTCTGGTGCCCCGCCAGGGCGAGGGCATCGCAGAGCAGGAGGTTAACCGACTCCTCGTCGTCGACCACCAGAATTCTCGCCATGCTTCCGGGTCCCTCCTCGACGGTTGATAGTCGCCCTACTTTCACAGGCAAGGCTAGTGCGCCCGGGCCAGTCACCCGGGCGCACTAGCGGCATCCTTCGGCCTCGATCAGCCAGTCACCGAACCGGTCCACACGAACACGTTCGACTGGAGGTTCGTGAGCGAGGTGTTGCGCTTGATCACGTCGGACAGGTGCGTGCCCCGGATCTGCCCGAGGTTGTTGCCGGCGAAGGATCGCTCGAACCACCCACTGTCGCCGTCGCGCAGTCGCGTGAACTGGTCGGTGATAATCCGCTGGAACAGCGGCCCCACGCTTGCGCCAGACGCGTGCCTCTCGGCCAGACCGCCCACCCAGAGGTCGATGTTGTTGACCGAGCCATACAGGGTGCGCAACTGCTGCTGCACCGCGACGTCGGGGGTGATCTGCCCAAAGGTGGTGACCTTCGGTAGCCCGTATGCGGCACGGGTCGAGTTGTAGTCGGCCAGGCCGTGGTCGCGGCCACGCTGGATGTTCAGCGCTGCGAGGTCGAAGCCACCTTGGCCGGGAGCCCCAAAGAGGAAGTCGCGCACGTCGTCGACCACCTTGAGGTCAACTTCCTGCGAGTTTCCTGAGGCCATCGCCTTGAGGAAGGGGTCGATATCACCTTCATGGTTGGGAAGGGTGACGTCGAAGACTCCCGCGTTGAAGAATGATTCCATCAGCGAGAGTTCGCCCGCCGGCACTGACGTTCCGTCGTTGTTGAGCCGCCCGAGCTCACTGTCGAGCAGGCTGTGCCCGAAGCGATAGGCCGCGGTGGAGAACTCGTTGATGATCGAGGGGTTGAGCCCGCTTCGGTACCCCGCGTAGGCAGGGATGGCCTGCCTACCGAGAAGGGCGGGGAGGAACTCGTTGAACGTGATTGCCTGCAGTTCGGCGATGACCACCCGCCGCGCGCTCTGGTAGAGCATCTCGTCGGTCCAGCCGGGGTTCTGCGCCTGGGCAGCAGTGGCGAGACGGTTGTGTTCGCGCATGAACAGCGTCTGCATCGCGATCAGGTCGGGATTCTCGTTGACCCGCACGTCGCCAGCGACGAACAACTCGGTGTCGGGCAGTAGGTGTGAGTCGTTGTCGTTGGCAAGCCCAGTCGTGTTGTACGGCAGCATGTCGCCAGCACTGGTACGCAGCTGTCCTCCACTGAAGGAGCGAAGGGCGTTGGCGCGCGTCGCGTCAGACCCGTATACCTGAGAGCCGTCGATGAACGCGGTGACCGAGTCGGTCTGCTGGCGCGGGTTGAGCGTTGAGGTGCCCGTGCCAGCAGCCACAACGCTGCGCCTGAAACTGATCGTCTTGGTGCCGGTCGAGTTAGGGTCGAATGACGGGTCACCCGTGGGGACGATGATCGGCAAGCTCTCGGTGCCGGTGGTGGTCCGGTTGATGTCATGGTCGAGGAACTGGCCCCACACGTAGATGACGTCCGACAGTGCACGGTCGTTGACGACGCTCTCCGTCTGCGCGCTCACCGCGTTGCTCACCGCGCGGGCGCTCGGGCGCGATGCCCCCGCGGGCGTCGACACCCGGTCGCCGTAGGCGGACTTTGCGCCCCGGAGGAGCGCGATTCCTGCGGCGCCCCACGAGGGGCGGCCAGCATTGTTGCCACTGCCGTCAATCGAGTAGCCGCTTGTGGGCGAACCTGTCGGGATAGGGGCCAACGCGGCGGATGCGGGCGCGCCCGGAATTACCAGTCCCGCGATCACCATCGCTCCGACACCTGCAATCGTTCCGTGCCGCATTCTCTGTCCCATTGGAGTCCACTCCCCTGATAGGCGGCGCCAGCCGCTGTCGTCAGGGCCCGGTTGGGCCCCTGGAGAGACTCCACCAGCAGATGGTCAAGGGACGGGGAGACGATGGTGAGAGAACGGTGTGAATCAGTCGCTACCGTGGGCGTCGCGCTGGGCGAGGAAGTGCTCAACCTGCGCCGCGATGTCGTCGCCCGAGGCGAGATCGGCATCGGTGAAGGGCGACGCCTCGGGTGCCCGGTTAGCAAGCATGGCGTCGTACTGCACCTCGAGCATGCGCACGGCCTCGAGGTTGTCATCGCTAGTGCGCACCTGAGCGTCGATCTCGAGATCAGACTTGCGGGCGGCCTCGCGCAACGAGTCGAGCGGAAGGGCGAGCCCGGTCTGCGAAATGACGTTCTCGAGAAGGGCGACCGACGACGCCGGGTGCTCGGCACCCGAGAGGTAGTGGGGCACGTGCGCCACGAAGCCCATAGCCCGGTGGCCGGCAGCGTCGAGCGTGATCTCGAGTAGCCCTGTCATATGGCCCGGCACCTCAAGGTCGCCCACCCAGGGAGCCCGCCCGGCGAGCAGCGAGCTGTCTGCCGAGTGCGCAGTGACCCCGATCGGCCGTGTGTGCGGGGCCGGCCACGGCACGGCATGCATGCCCACCACCAGCTGCACGTCGAACTCGGTCACGACCTCCTCAACCGCGGCGGCGAAACGCTGCCAGCCGAAGTCGGGCTCGGGCCCGTGCATCAGCAGGAACGGCTGACCGGTTTGGTCGCGCAGCATCGTGACCGATAGCTCGGGCAGGTCGATCTGGCCGTAGTGGTCAGTCAGGAAGGTCATGCGCGGGCGACGCGCGCGGTAGTCGTACAGCGAGTCAATATCGAAGCTCACCACCAGGTCGCTCTCGAGCGACGAGAGCAGGTGGTTCACCACCGTGTTGCCTGCTGCCCCGGCGTCGAGGAATCCGGTGAGGTTGTGAATCATGACCAGGCCGGGAGGCACCGAGTCGTCATAGATGTCGTACAGGTCATCGGGTGACTGCATGGTGCGGTCCTCCCTGTTGAGTCCTGACTCGCGCGAGTCCGCGGGCACTGATGTCTATCGTGTCATTCCAACGCACGCCACGCACACTTCATTCCGCCCGGTAGGGGGGTTACAGCTCCCTACCCGCGACCCAGTCGACGAGCATGCGGCAGGCCCGGTCTGGCTCGTCGTGCAGTAGCCAGTGGGTGGCGTCGTCGAACAGCACCAGGTGCCCCTCGTCGCACAGTGTGAGGCTCTCCTCGGCGAGCGAGCGGCCCAATGCGACGTCATTGACCCCCCAGAGGATCAGGATCGGCTCGTGCACAGTGAGGTCGGCGGGGTCGGCGGGGCGATTCCGCAGCGCGGCGCGGTACCAGTTCAACATTGCGGTGGGCGCCCCCGGCTGCGACCACGCCCGGCACAGGTCGCCAACGTAGTCGGCGCTGAACGAGCCGGGGTTGGCCGTGCGAGCGAGCGCCGCGGCCAGCCGCTCGCCGGCGCGCCCGACAAACACCCGTTCGGGCAGCCAGGGCAGCTGGAACGCGCCGATGTACCAGCTTCGGGCGAGCTGCCTCGGATTGCGCCGCAGCTGTCGCACGAGCACGGACGGGTGAGGCACATTGATCACGGCCACCCGCCCGAGCCGCTCGGGGCGCGTGATCGCCAGCCACCAGGTCACCGCCGCGCCCCAGTCGTGGCCGATCACGTGTGCGCGCTCGTGGCCCATCGCGTCGATGAGGCCCACCACGTCGGCCCCCAGCACGTCGAGCGAGTAGGCGTCGACTCCCTCGGGCTTGTCACTCAGGTTGTAGCCACGCTGGTCGGGCGCCACCACCCGGTAGCCCGCGGCCGCGAAGGCCTCGAGGGGCGCGAGCATCCCCTTCCAGAACTCGGGAAATCCGTGCAGCAGCACCACCAACTCGCCGTCGTCGGGGCCGGCGAAGGCGACGTGCAGGCGCACTCCGTTCGTCTCGATCCACTCGAACGTCGTGGTCATGGCATCAGGATGGCACTCGACGACGGAAACTGCCCGACAACGCGGACTAGTCTCGCGACGGTCACCGATTGACCAAAGAAGCCCCCGACGGTCACCGATTGACCAAAGAAGCCGGAGGTGAGGCAAGGATTCCTCGGTCAGGAGATGCGCGCGAGCCGGGAGCGGTTCGCGATCGCGAGCCGGATCTGGCCACTCACCCACTCCGGCTCGTTCACGATTTGAGCCCAGGTGAAGCGCAGCACCAACCAGCCGTCGAGGGCGAGGTCGTTCTGCCGGCGCCGATCGCGGTCGAAGGCCTTGGCCCCTGAGTGCGCCGCGCGGCCGTCGACCTCAATGCAAATACGCAGGTCCGGAAACGCAAAGTCGAGTTCGGCCTTCGGAATTCCACTCGCAGTGCAGACCACGAAGTTGGCGACCCACCCGGTGAAGCCAGCTCGGCGCAGCAGGTGCGCCATCCGTCGCTCGCCATCGGAGTGGGTTCCTTCGGCAATGCGGAGAGTGAGTTCGCGAAGTCGCTTCGCACCGATTCGACCGCGGCCCAGTCGAGCTGGGACCGCATCGGCCCACTCCTGGTGAGTAACCCATCGCAGTTGAAGCGCTCGGTCGAGCAGTTCGCCGGCGCGGGCCACGTCAACGGTGATCAACGTGTCGAGGAGCGCGTCGATGGTGGAGGCGAGGCGGAGCCCGCGCTCTGTGGCAACCGATCGCGTGACGTCGTCGCGCAGAATGCGCACGGAAGCGGCGATTCGAGGCTGCGTGTCGGGCGGGCACCAGGCAATAAGCTGTCGATCGGCGAGTTCAGCACCGTGAAGCCGCAGGGCCGTGGGCCCTGTCACGACAGACTGCGCACCGAGACGCGACTGGAGAGCGGCGGCGACAGTGGCGTCGGCGTTACGTGGAGTGGCGGGGACGACGAGGCAGCCCAGGAGTAACCGCCATGCTCCCGAGGCCAACTGTCGGCGCTGGGCCTTCATGCTGACGCCGAGGTCGATGGCCTCAGCCCGAGTGACGACACCGTGCTGGTTGCGAGCGAGGCGTTCCACGGCACGGATCTGGGAGTGCAGGGTGTTCATGCGCTCAGAGTGTCGCAGGTCGAGTGGGTGCTGCAGGAGTCATCCACAGGCCTCGTCTCCCCTCGGGCATCTTTGGTCAATCGGTGACCGTCTGGGGTTTCTTTG
>WLOZ01000085.1 GCA_009699025.1 Actinomycetota bacterium | reverse complement strand
CGAGTTGTACACCACGATGCTGGCCCCGAAGGCCACGTTGGCGATGAGCAGGATGAGCACCCCGTAGAGCCAGTTGTCACCCTGGATGAAGAACATGAGGCAGGTGGCGAGCGCCCCGACGAATGCGAACGCCCCGAGCAGGTGGCGCTTGCGCTCGGTGCGGTCGGCGATCGCACCCACCAGTGGCAGCACGAGTACCTGCAGCAGCACCGAAATTCCGGCGGCGAAGGCGAAAACGCTGGTGGCCCGGATGTCGAGTCCTAGGAACTGAACGAAGCCGGCAGGATTGGCCGCACTCTGGGCCACATCGGTGAGGTACGGGCCGAGGAAGAGGGTGATGACGGTGGTGGAGAACGTGGAGTTCGCGAAGTCGTAGAAGTACCAGCCCCGCTGCTGCCGGCGCCTCACGGCGTCGGGTGGGTACGGATAGGCGGGTACGCGGTCGCTGGCGGCTGCGGAGGGCTGGGTCGTCATTGTTCCTCGCTCTGCTCGGTGGAGGCGTGCCACTGACCTCGATCTTCCAGCAACTGACGCAGCAATGCGGGCCGATCGGTGAGGATTCCGTCAACTCCCATGTCGAGCAACCGAACCATGTCCGGCACCTCATCGACGGTCCAGACGTGCACCTCGACGCCCTCGCGGTGCGCCAGGTCGAGCAGTCGACGGCTCAGCACGGGCATCCGATGCATCGATAGAGGGATCTGAAGTGCGAGTGGCGCGTGCGGGGCACGGGGGAGTCGGGGCAGCGGAAGCCCGTGCGCGGCCGCCACGAACGCAGCCACCTCGCGGGGGCCAGCCGAGGTAGCCAGCGCAGGGCCGACTCGCTGGCGCACCGCGGCCAGTCGTCGGTCACTGAACGAGCCGAGCAGCACCCGATCATGGGCGCGGGTAGCCTGCAGCACGGCCAGCGTGGCGTCGACTGCGGCATCGCACTTGAGGTCGAGGTTGAAGCGTTGGGTCGCAAACTCCTCGAGCGCTGAGTCGAGGCGCATGATCTGGTCGGTGCCCGCGGGGGTTCCGACGTTGCGGATATCAACCCAGCGCAGGTCGGACACTCGCCCGGTGGTGTCGGTGACGCGGTCAAGCACATCGTCGTGGAAAAGCACCGCCACGCCGTCGCGAGTGACCTGGACGTCGGTCTCTAGGTAGGCGTAGCCGAGGTCGACGGCATGCCGGAAACCAGCCCGGGTGTTTTCTGCCGTTTCGAGCGCCCCACCTCGGTGAGCCATGGCGAGGGGGCCCGCTCGGTCGAGGAAGGGATGTCTCCGCACGATTGGCAGACTACTGCGGCAAAGCAGGCCACAGCAGGAGGCCGGCTGGCATACTCGTGTCGGGGAGTCACACGGATTCCCCGTGACGAGAGGGTAATCATGAGCGAGACCCCCGACCAAGCTCCCGACGCACCGGCCGTTCCGGCACCCCCCGCCGCTGCCGCCGTTCCCCCGCCGCCGCCCCCGCCGGCCCCCGCCGCCGTAGCCACCTCAAACACCGGCGTTCCGGTATTCCCCAACGGTAAGCCCATGCTCACCGCAACCGGCCAGCCCGTCAGCGAGAAGTCGCGCCTGGCCGCGGCCCTGCTGTGCTGGTTCGTCGGCGTGTTCGGCGTTCACCGCTTCTACGTTGGCAAGGTCGGCACAGGAATCCTGATGCTGGTTACCTTCGGCGGACTTGGCATCTGGGCCCTGATCGACCTCATCGTCATTCTCGTGGGCTCGTTCCGCGACAAGGAGGGCAAGGTTCTCGAGAACTGGTAGTTCCTGAGGCTGCTGGCTTCTCATCCGCTTGGTTCCTGTAAACCGCCGATAATCAGCATTATGTCATTTCACTGATTTCGGTAGGCTCCTCGGCAGACCCCCTCTGCTCTGGCTCAAGCGCCCCGTGTCACACGGCCACGACCGTGTGACACGGGGCGCACTCGTTGGCGGGGGGATACCGTAGGCGCATGAGCGCGGTTCAGATCACCGAGTCCGATATCGAGCTGCCCACGGGCGTCACCCTGAGGGTCCGTGAGTCCGGGCCCATCGACGGACCGGTGCTGATTTTCCTGCACGGCTTTCCCGAGGGTGCGTTCGCGTGGGACGGCATGCTCGAGCGGCTCGCCGTTCAGGGCTACCGCTGTCTGGCCCCGTATCTCCGCGGCTTTGGCCCCAGCAGTAACCCCGAGGGCGTCGAGGCCTACCGCGTGAGTGAGGTAGCCAAAGACATCGGAGCACTCGCCATGATGGTGAGCCCTGCTCGACCGCTGGCGGCCCTCGTGGCACACGACTGGGGCGGCGCCGCGGGCTGGGCCCTCGGCGCCCGCGCGCCTCAGCTGATGGAACGACTGATCATCATCAACTCCCCCCACCCCGCCACCTTCCTGCGCGACGTGCAGCACGACCCCGGCCAGCGCGCAGCCAGCGAGTACATGAATGCGCTCGCGGCCGACGACGCTGAGGTGAGGTTCGCCGAGGACGACTACCGGCGTTTATGGCGCGTCTTGGAGGGCATGGGCCCCTCGGACTCGTGGCTCGACGCCGCCGCCCGCCAGCGCTACCGGGAGCTGTGGGACCAGGGCCTCACCGGAGGGCTCAACTACTACCGAGCCACTCCCGTGCGTCCGCTGCCGGGCCTCGAGTCGATCACCCTTCCTCCGGCCCTTCTCGAGGTGTCGGTGCCCACCCTGGTCATCTGGGGCATGGGCGACACTGCCCTATTGCCGGGCCTCACGGTCGGGCTCGACGAGTACGTGTCCGATCTGAAAATCGAGCGTGTGCCCGACGCCACCCACTGGATCGTGCACGAGCAGCCCGACCTCGTCGAGGGACTGATCACCGAGTTCCTCGACGGGCATTCCGGGGAATGACCTACTCCCCCGATTTCCCCGGCTGGGCCGTCATCGACATCGACGGCGTACTCGCCGACGTGCGGCACCGGCTCGTCCACGTCGAACGTTCGCCCAAGAACTGGGACGCCTTCTTTGCCGCGGCTCCGCTCGACCCTCCGCTAGCCCGGGGCATCGAGGTGGTGCACGAGCAACTGGCCGCAGGTCGCCGGGTCGCGTACGTGAGTGGTCGACCTGAGCGGTGCCGCGCCGACACGGTGGCGTGGCTTGAGGCTCAGGGGCTTGCGTCCACTCCCCTGCACCTGCGCGGCGATGCAGACCGGCGTCCGGCCCGCCTCACCAAGCTCGAACTGGTGCGGATGCTTGAGCGGTCCGCGCCGATCGACGTCGTGGTCGACGACGACATCGCGGTCGTCACCGCGATGCGCGCCGCCGGCTACGAGGTTCTGCACGCCACGTGGATGGACGGAGGTACCGAGGGAGTCGACCACTCCCCCGCCCAGGACGCCCTGTTCGAGGCCCAGGAGGTCGAGGGCCGCACCTGAGCCGCCAGTCGTCCACACCGACTCGCTCATCCATGCGAAAGCGTCACACCCCGGGCCGCCGGTGCGACGCTTTCGCATGGATTAGCGGGGTGGGTCGGCGCGGGGTCGCACCAGGGTGAGTACCACGCTCATCGCGGCGCAGGGTGCGCCGTCGTCCTCGCGAGTGAAGGTGATGTCCGTACTCCACTCGGGCCGCCCGCCGGAGAGGAACTCGCGCTCGAGTTCGGCGGGGTCAACCGACATCGTTGCCTCGGCGATCACCGCGCATTGGGCCAGCTTGCTCCAGCGGATCTCCCCCGACACCGCGAGTGGCACCGCGCGATCGAGGAGGTGACCAAGGCGCACCATCATCAGCGTGGCGGCCGTGGTCTCGCCGAGGGTGAAGATGGCTCCCGCATGCGGCCCGCCGACGTGATTGCGGATTCGCTCCTCGTTCGGCATCCGAATGCGCACGCGCTCACCCAACTCGAGCACCTCAACTCCCAAGGTCTCGAGCATGGGCGCCGTGGCCCTCATCGCTGCGGTGAGCGACGCGGGGTCAGTGGCCTGCGAGGCGGTGTCACTGTTCATGGCGCGACACTACCCCTGAGCCCGGCGCCAGCCTCGTCAGCGCTCCTCGAAGGCCTCTGGCGGCGGGCAGTTGCACACCAGGTTGCGGTCGCCGTGTGTCGAGTCGATTCGGCGCACAGGCGGCCAGTACTTGTCCTCGCGCACCGAGGCGACCGGATACACCGCCAACTCGCGCGAGTAGGGCATTGCCCACTCGTCGACCACGCAAGCCGCGGTGTGAGGAGCCTGCCGCAGCGGCGACAACTCAACCGGCCACTCCCCCGCGATCACCCGGTCGATCTCGCCCCTGATGGCGATCATCGCCGCGCAGAACCGGTCGATCTCCTCGAGTGACTCGCTCTCGGTGGGCTCAACCATGAGGGTTCCAGTGACCGGGAACGACATCGTGGGGGCATGGAAGCCATAGTCGATCAGCCGCTTGGCGACGTCGTCGACGGTAACTCCCGACTCTTTGGAAATTCCGCGCAGGTCAAGGATGCACTCGTGCGCCACCAGCCCACCCTCACCCGAGTAGAGCACCGGGAAGTGGTCGCGAAGCCGCACCGCGATGTAGTTGGCCGACAGGATCGCCACCGAGGTGGCACGGGTGAGCCCGTCGCCACCCATCATGCGGATGTAGGCCCACGGGATGGGCAGAATTCCGGCGCTACCCCAGGGGGCCCCGCTGACCGGCCCCACACCGCCGTCGGCATGGCCGCGTCCCAGCGGGCCAGCCTCGGGTCGCAACGGGTGCGAGGGCAGGTAGGGAGCGAGGTGCGCCCGCACTCCCACGGGACCCACCCCGGGCCCGCCGCCCCCGTGCGGGATGCAGAAGGTCTTGTGCAGGTTGAGGTGTGACACGTCGGCGCCGAATCGTCCGGGCTTGGCCAGCCCCACGAGTGCGTTGAGGTTGGCACCGTCGACGTAGACCTGTCCCCCAGCATCGTGCACCATGGCGCAGATGCCGGAGACACCCTGCTCGAATACGCCGTGCGTTGAGGGGTAGGTGATCATCAGCGCCGCGAGCCGATCGCGGTGAGCCTCGATCTTCTCGCGCAGGTCGTCGAGGTCGACATCGCCATTCTCGGCGCACGACACCACGACCACGCGCATGCCCACCATCACTGCGCTGGCAGCGTTGGTGCCGTGGGCGCTGCTCGGAATGAGGCAGACATCGCGACCACTCTCACCGTTCGCGCGATGGTACGCACGAATCGCAAGCAGCCCGGCAAATTCGCCCTGGCTGCCGGCGTTGGGCTGGAGGCTGATCGCGTCGTACCCCGTGATCTCGACCAGCCACGCCTCGAGGTCGCGGATCACCTGAAGGTGTCCCGCCACCTGGTCGAGCGGGGCGAAGGGATGGATGTCGGCGAACTCAGGCCAGATGATAGGCGCCATCTCGGCTGCGGCGTTGAGCTTCATGGTGCACGACCCGAGCGGAATCATCGAGCGGTCAAGTGCGACGTCCTTGTCGGAGAGACGCCGCAGGTAGCGCATCATCTCGGTCTCGCTGTGGTGCGTGTTGAACACCGGGTGCGTGAGGAAGTCGCTCGTGCGAGCGAGTTCGGGTGGGATTGACTCGCTGAGTTCCTCCGCCACGGTGACGTCGACCGACAGCACCTCGGCCACCGCTTCAAGAACCGCAATAACGTGAGCGTCGGAGGTCACCTCATCGCACGTGAGCGTCACGACGTCGGACCCCTGGTGCCACAGGTTGATGCCACGCGCCAGCGCGGCAGCAACCACGTCGCGAGCACGGCCCGGAACCTCGAACGAGACAGTGTCAAAGAAATACTGACTTCGCACCGGGCAGCCCATGAACTCGACGCCCTGGGCGATCTGTCGCGCCCGTCGATTGACACCACGCGCGATGGCGGTGAGGCCCCGTGGTCCGTGGTAGGCCGCGTACATCGACGCCACGACTGCCAGCAGCACCTGAGCAGTGCAGATGTTGCTCGTGGCCTTCTCTCGCCGGATGTGCTGCTCACGAGTCTGCAGGGCGAGCCTCATCGCCGGCCCTCCGGTGGCGTCGATGCTGACGCCCACCATGCGCCCGGGCATGCTCCGCTCGAGGCCGCTGCGCACTGCCATAAAGCCCGCGTGCGGGCCGCCGAACCCCATCGGCACCCCGAACCGTTGCGCCGACCCGATCGCCACGTCGGCTCCTAGTTCGCCGGGGGGACGCAGCAGGGTGAGCGCCAACAGGTCGGTGGCCACCGCCACGAGGGCTCCACGCGAATGCACGGCCTCGACCAGGGGGCCATCATCGCGCAACGTGCCCGACGCACCCGGCTGGCTCAGGAGCACCCCGAAAAAATCATCGACAGGCAACGCCTGCGCACCCTCGTCGAAGTCGACGATCCGCAGGGTGATTCCGAGGGGCTCAGCGCGCGTCGCGAGCACCGCCAGGGTCTGCGGAAGCGTGTCGGCATCGACCACAAACACATCACTAGCCGAGGCCGAGGAGCGGCGCAGCAGGGTCATGGCCTCCGCCGCAGCGGTGGGCTCGTCGAGCAGGCTGGCTCCTGAAATCGGGAGTCCGGTGAGGTCGCACACCATGGTCTGGAAGTTCAGCAGCGCCTCGAGCCTCCCCTGTGAGATCTCCGGCTGATAGGGCGTGTACGCCGTGTACCAGGAGGGACTCTCGAGGATGTTCCGCACGAGCACGGCCGGGGTTCGGGTCATGTGGTACCCCAGGCCGATCATCGAGACCGCTCGATTGTTGCGGGCTGCAATCGCACGCAGTTCACTCGTCGCCTCCCACTCACTCGCCGCTGGAGGCAGGGAGAGACCCTGGTGCCACCGGATGAGTTCGGGAACCACCGCCGCCACGAGCGACTCGAGGGAGTCGTGGCCGATGGCCTCCAGCATCGTGGCCACATCGGGGCCGTCAGGGCCGATGTGCCGCTCAACGAAGGGCGCGGCGGCGCCTGCTCGATCGTCGCCTGTGAGCGCGTCGCGCGCGGTAGTGATAGTCATGGGGGGCCCTCGT
Organism: Actinomycetota bacterium; assembly: GCA_009699025.1. The sequence goes on along the minus strand of WLOZ01000085.1, from coordinate 494 downwards.
TCGGACGTCGGGGCGATGGGCCGGCAGGCCCAGCGCCCTCATCTGTCCCTCGCGCTGAGCGCGGCCTGAGAGTTTCACCGTCGCGGTCGAAACCACGACGGCTTGCACCGTCGGCGGGTGCCTGAGACACCACTTTCCAGATTTGCCTCTCCCGATCGGTTCTGGGGCCTGAGAGGTTGTGAGGAACTTGCTCCTTCGGCGCCCGACGCTGGCTGCGACGGAACTCTCCCGACCGGGGTCTTCAGCAGCGATAGCCTATACCCGCGACATCGTCAGTAGCCCCTACCGAGTGCCTACGGCGAGTCATCCGACGACGGGGCTGGTGAACCGAACGTGAAGCGCCGCGTGGTGACGTCGACTGACCCGTCGGGCAGGGCCACATCCAGCCTGCTCTATCTCGGTGCCACCGCCGTCACCACGGTCGGCTCCGCCGTCGGCGCCCTCGAGGCGGCCTCCATTGCCACCACGACCGACCCCAGCCACGGCGCCCTACT
>WLOZ01000084.1 GCA_009699025.1 Actinomycetota bacterium | reverse complement strand
CGGGATGCGCACCACTGCAGCACGAATCTCAGCGGACGGGTGGCCTCCCACTCGGGCAGCGCTGACACACTCGCATTCCAACGCAGCACCATGTCGGTGTCGTCGTCCGCGATCCACAGCGTGTCGTGCCCCGCAACCGCCGTGAAGGGCCCGGCACGCACGATCGTGATCTGTCCGTCGCCCGCGTTCGGCCGCAATGGTCGCGGCAGGTCGGCTTCGCTGAGAGTCGCCGAGGTGCAGAGCAGCACTGTCGCTTCAGGCCACACCGAATCCAGTGACTGTCCCGCAGCCCCCCGTTCGACCTGGTGCGCGAACCGGGCATCGTCAGCGTGCACCCGCAGCGGGATTGGGCCCATCGACACATGCAGTGGAGCGACATCGCGAGCGGTACTGGCGAGGTCGAGCACCGCTCTGATGTCGCGTTCAGCCTCACCCATCGGCTGCGTGCGGCCATCCTTCAGGGCCCACCTCGTGGATGGGGTCGAAGAGCAGCAGGTCCTGCATGTCGGTGAATGACTGCAACCGCGGGGCGACCCACGCGGCGGCCGACGTGACGGCAGCCGCGAACTCGGTCACCGTGGCAATCTGACCCTCCTCAACGAGTCCTTCGCTCAGGAGGCTGGTCAGGAAGGCGTCGACGTCGGTTGCAAGGTTGCCAGAGTCAGGTACGTAGCGGCTCTCGATGGCAGCCATCAGTTCAGCATCGTCGAGTCCGGCCATGAGGCCTCGCCACACGTCAGCCGCCGGGCCTTCGAGGGAGTAGTACGAGCCGGTGTCACTGCGAATAATCAGCACTTGGCCGTCGATCACGTCGTACACAATGCGCTCAGGATGCGGACGCAGATGCCCCACAAGCTCCTCCGTCGTGTTCGGCGACTCATCAGCACCCTTGTCTCCGCCTGTTCTCACGCAGGCTATCAGCCGACGCCGTTCTCGATTTTCGGGAATGAGGAGTCAGCCACACAGCTGGGAGGGGATCACACCACCGCAAGGGGAAGCGAGAGCGGAAAGTGGCAGGCCACCTCGCGGCCGTCGTCGAGCAGCTGCAGCGTGGGGCGGTCGGTGCGGCACACGTCCTGCGCGTAATGGCACCTCGGGTTGAACACGCACCCCGACGGCTTGTCGATCGGGCTCGGCAGGTCACCGGTCAGCACGATGCGCTCGCGGGTTTCGAGCTCGGCATCGATCACCGGAATCGCCGAGATCAGCGCTTCCGTGTACGGGTGCCGGGGCGCGGTATACACATCGGTCGACGACCCCACCTCAACTAACTCGCCCAGATACATCACACCGATGCGGTCAGCAATGTGGTGCACCACCGCGAGGTCGTGGGCGATAAAGACGTAGGTGAGCGAGTGCTCAGCCTGCAGATCGGCCAACAGGTTCAGCACCTGGGCCTGAATCGATACGTCGAGCGCCGACACGGGCTCGTCGGCAACCAGTAGCCGCGGCTTGAGCGCGAGCGCCCGCGCGATGCCGAGCCGCTGGCGCTGGCCGCCCGAAAACTCATGCGGGTAGCGATCGGCGTACGAGGGATCGAATCCCACCTGCTCGAGCAGCATCAGCGCCCTCGCGCGAATTTCGGCCCTAGTTCCCATCGAGTGGGTCAGCATCGGCTCCTCGACCGTGGCCAGCGCGCGTCGGCGCGGATTCAGCGAGGCGTAGGGGTCTTGAAAGATCATCTGGAACCCGGTGCGCAGCGAACGAAGCTCGCGACGGCTCGTGGTGGTGATGTCGACGCCGTCGAAGATCACCTGTCCGCTGGTGGGGGCGAGCAGCCGCACCAGGCACCGACCCAGCGTCGACTTGCCGCACCCACTCTCGCCCACCAGTCCCAGTGTCTCTCCGGCCCGCACTGAGAGGCTCACACCGTCGACGGCCTGCACGAGTTGCTTGCCCTTCGGCGTGCGGATGGGGAAGTGCTTCACCACGTCTCGCGCCTCAAGTAGCACGGAACGCTCGTCGGCGGGGAACTCGCTCACGTGGCGACCTCGACGGCCTGAGTGGCGCGGCGCCGCAGTTCGGAGCGCTCGCCGAATGGGAGAACACACGAGTCGGCGTGCCCCGGGATGTGCTCGACAAGCAAGGGCTCGGGCCGGCACACGTCGGAAGCGAAGGCGCAGCGCGCCGAGAACAGGCAGTGGTCACGATCGGGATCGCTCGGCGAGATCGGTGCACCTGGGATCGCCGCAAGCCTGGCCACCTTCGAGCCATCGGTGGGTGGGATCGACGCCATCAGCCCCCACGTGTACGGGTGGAGCGGAGTGCGCATCACCTCACGACGCGGGCCAGCCTCGGCGAGCCGCCCCCCATACATCACCATCACCCGGTCACTCACCTGCGACACCACGCCCATATCGTGAGTGATCAGCACGATCGACGAACCGAACTCGCGCTGCAGTCCTTGCAGCAAGTCAAGAATCTGGGCCTGGATGGTCACATCGAGCGCGGTGGTCGGCTCGTCGGCGATCAGCAGCGACGGGTTACACGACAGCGCCATGGCGATCACCACGCGCTGGCGCATACCTCCTGAGAACTCGTGCGGGTACGCGTTGACCCGCTCGGCGGCGTTGGGGATTCCGACCGCCGTGAGCAGTTGCACCGCGCGGTCGTGCGCGGCCCGCTTCGACACCTTCTCGTGTGCCCTGATCTGCTCACTGATGTGCCAACCGGCCGTGTACACGGGCGTGAGCGACGTCATGGGGTCTTGGAAGATCATGGCGATCTCGGCACCCCGCACCGCGCGCAGTTCATCGTCACTCATGGTGAGCAGGTCGCGTCCATGGAAGAGCGCCTGCCCCTCAATGACGCAGTTGGGGTTGTCGATGAGCCCCAACACCGACAGCATCGACACGCTCTTACCCGACCCCGACTCGCCCACCAGACCCACCACGTCGCCGCGGCCCACCGTGAAGGAGATGCCGTCGACCGCCGTGACCAGACCGGTGCGAGTGCGGAATGAAACGCGCAGGTTGCGCACGTCGAGCAGGGGCTCGGTGGCCTCAGACATGGCGCACCCTCGGATCGAGCCAGGCGTACAGGAGGTCGACGATGAAGTTGGCGAGCACCACGAAGAACGCGGCGTACAGCACGCAGGCGAGGATCACCGGCAGGTCAAAGTTCTGCAGCGAGTCGTAGGTCAGCTTGCCCACGCCCTGCAGCCCGAACACCACCTCGGTCAGCAGCGCCGCCCCGCCGATGAGTGCTCCGAAATCGAGGCCAAAAAGGCTCACCACCGAGATCAGCGAGGTACGCAAGGAGTGCCGGATGAGCACCCGCGTTTCACCGATGCCCTTGGCCCGTGCCATGCGCACGTAGTCCTCGTTCATTGACTGCACCATCTCCGAGCGCAGCACGCGCGCGTAGATGCCGGCGTAGAGCACGGCCAGCGTGAGCCACGGGAACAGCAGGTGCAGCGCCCACGTGCCCACGCCCTCGCTGAGCGGCGCGTAACCGAGCGGCGGCACCCACGCGAATACCGTGTCGTGCAGGCGGCTTTGCGTGACGAGATTGACCACCTCACCTAGCCAGAACACCGGCAGCGACACTCCGATGACCCCGATCACGAGGATCAACGGGTCAATTACGGTGCCACGCCAGGCGGTGGCAGCAACTCCCATGATGAGCGCCATCACCACCCAGATAACCGCTGCTCCGAAAACCAGGGAGAGGGTCACGGGAATCGCCTGAACCACCTGAGGAATCACCTGGGCGCCGCGGTTGACAAACGACGTGAGGTCGCGGTCGATAAACAGGTGGCGCATCATCAGCAGGTACTGCGTCCAGATTGGCTGGTCGAAACCGAAGGAGGCACGCACCTGGGCGAGCGTCTCCTGGCTCGCGTTACGGCCCGCGATTCTGGCCGCGGGGTCGACCCCGGGCGTGGCGAAGAAGATGAGGAACACCAGCACACTGATCGCGAAGAGCACGAGCAGGGCAGCGAGAGCCCGCTTGCCAGCGAAGCGAACCATCAGACCCCGCCCCGGAGCCGTGCCTTGGGGTCGAGCGAGTCGCGCACGCCGTCACCCAGCAGATTGAGCACCACAGCAGTCAGCGCGAGCATGATGCCCGGGGCGAGAGCAACCCACGGGCGCGTGTACAGCAGTCCGACCCCGTCGTTGATGATGGTGCCCCAGCTTGCCTCGGGCGGCTGCACCCCGATCGACAGGAACGACAGCGCGGCCTCGGTCAGCATGTTGATCGCCGCCATCAGTGGCAGGAACACAATGATCGTGGGGAGCACATTGGGCAGGATCTCTCGACGCAGCAACCGCAGATCGGGGGCGCCTGCGCCCACGGCCGCCTGCACGAATTCGCGCTCGCGCAGCGACATCACCTGCCCGCGCACCGGCCGCGCCACGTACGGCACATACACCAGCCCAATAATCACGATGGGCAGCCACAGACTTCCAGAGGTAAGAGTGACCGGCCCCACCGAGACGCTGCTGTTGATGAGTACCACCGACAGGCAAATGGCGAGTAGGTACACAGGGAAGGCCCACAGCACATCGAGCCCACGCGAGAGCACGGCATCGACGCCTCGGCCAAAGAAGCCCGCCACGATTCCGACGACGCCGGCAACCACGCAGCACAGGATCGCCGATGCGAAGCCAATCAGAATGCTGTTGCGACCGCCATAGAGCATGCGCGCTGCTACGTCGCGGCCCTGGTTGTCGGCCCCGAGAAAGAACTGGTTGGTCCAGGTGGGGCCGATCGGGTTGACCCCCAGCCCGAGTCCCTCCGACGACGTCTCGAGCACCTTCACCTGCTGCCCGTCGATGACGATGACACCCTGCACATTTGAGGTGAAGGCATCGGTGTGCGCGATGGCCGACTCGTACAGCGGCGCGGCAATGCACACCACGACAATCAGCACGAGCACCACGAGCGAGCCCATGGCCACCCTGTTGCGCCGAAGGTCGCGCCACGCCTGCCGCCACGGACCCGGGGTGGGCGCGGAGGGAGATTCCGGCCGGCGCGAGGCCGCGGGGCCATGGTGCCCCGCAACCTCGGCGTCGAGCGTGGTCATCAGAGCGCCCTCTGCGTCAGCCCTACTTAACCCAGAGCTGGGAGACGAGCATGTAGAACTGCTTGCTGAACTGGTAGTTGCCGGTGTCCTTTGACAGGAAGTCGATCAACTTCGGCGTCATGATCGGAACCAGCGGGCTCTGTTCCATCATCTCCTGGTCGACGGCCGCCCACATTGTGTTGGCCTCGTCGAAGCTGGTCTGCTCGGTCTTCAGCGCTTCATCCATCTGGGCCTGGATCTTCTTGTCGCAGAAGCCAGCCATGTTGATCGACGAATCGCTGCCTGGAGTGAACGAGGCGCAGCCGAGCAGCACGTTGAGGAAGTCAGAGGCGGCCGGGTAGTCCTGATACCACTGCGTGACGCTGATCTGCACCTTGTTGTTGGTGTTCTGGATATACGTGAACTGGATGTTGCCCGAGATCGCCTTGACCTTGGCCTGGTAGCCGATCTGGTTCAGCACCGACTGCACGTACTCACCCACAGCCTTGTTGACCTCGTCGTCGGAGACGATGACCGTTACCTCCTGGCCCGCGGTGCCAGACTCCTGCACCAACTGCTTGGCCTTGTCGAGGTCGGGTCCCTGCCACGTGTCGCCCGCGGGCTTCGTGTACTGGCACTTAGCCTCGTAGCCGGGGAATCCGGGCGGCAGAATGGTGCACACGGGAGCCGCCAGGTTGGGGCCACCGTACAACTGCACCACCGCGTTGCGGTCGATGGCCCAGTTGACAGCCTGACGCGCCTTGAGGTTGTTGAACGGCGCGATGTTGACGTTGAGCGGCAGGTACCAGAAGGCGGTGAGTTCGTTGATGTGCGCTTGGTCTGCGTACTTCGAGCCAATCTCGGCGAGGCGGTCGGCGGGGGGCGGGTCATACACCCAGTTGGCCTGATTGTTTTGCACCGCGGTGACCTCGGCCTCGACCGTGAGCCCGAACTTGTAGTTGATCTCGTCGGGGTAGCCTTCGGGCTGAGCGGCGCGCGACCACTCCTTGAAGTAGGGGTTGCGCACCAACACGAGCGCCGTGTTGGGGTCATACGACGCAAACATGTACGGACCCGTCGTGGGGATCGGAGTGTTGCCAGCATCCTTGGTGGGCGCACTCTTGGGGTTGATCGCCGCGTGCGGCACTGAGATCTTGTAGAGGAACTCGGGGTCGGGGCTGGTGAGGTTGATGGTCACCGTGCCCGCTGCCTTGTCGCCCACGACGCCGCCCTCGAGGGTGCAGTTTTCAGGTGCGTTGAGGCATGCGTCGGCGCCCACAATGCCGTTGTAGAACGAACCGGCCGTGGGGCTCGACACCGTGAAGATGCGCTGGAACGAGGCCACAACATCGTCGGTGGTGACGTCGGTTCCGTCGGAGAACTTGATGCCCGGGCGAAGCGTGAACACGTAGGTCTTGCCGCCGTTGGTGGGCTCGGGGATTGACTCGGCAAGGTCGGGCACCACGGTGAACGATCCGTCGCCATCGACCTTTTTGAACGTCGTGAGCCCGTCGTACGTGGCCTGGAAGACCTGCCAGAACTGCAGGGTGTAGTTGACCTTGGGATCGAGCGTGCCCGCAGCAGCCTTGGCGAGCAGGGTAAGCGTTCCGCCCTTGTGCTCGGGCAGGAACGGGCGAACCTCAGCGTCGGTACCGACCGAGGCGCTGCCGCTGGGCACGGCGCTGGCCGACGCCGTGCTGGCGCCGCTGGCGCTCGCACTGGAGGTGGGCGCGGGTGTCGAGCCGGCCGAGCAGGCGGCCAGCGCGACCGCAGCGGTGACGGACGCCGCAGCAGCAGATAGTCGATTGATTCGCATCTGAGTCCTCCACGAAGGGGTCGGGCAAGAGGCCTCATACTTACAGCGTCTCTCCCGTTATGCGACCTGAATGTGAGTGAGCGCCCCTAGCCGTTGCCGAATCGTTGCCTGTGCCGGGGCGCTCGCCGCTGCGAGCCCTCACCCAGCCTCCGAGAGACCGGGTCGCGGCTAGGCTGACGACATGCCTTACGTTCTTGCGCTCGCCGCGGTCGCCCTTCCGGCCATTCTGGTCGTCGGCGTGATTCGAGGCCGCGTTCGACCCACCTGCTGCGCGCCTCCGGCCGAACTCGACCGCAGGGTCACCGCACCCTAGGCAGTCGCCTGCGTGGTCGAGGGGCTTGGCATCGGAGTCGAGGCCGCGGTCGTCGACGGAGTCGGGTCGGGAGTCGGGTCCGGAGTCGGGCTGGGGGTCGCCGACGACCCGCCCGCGAGCTGCTTGGCCAGGATCTCAGCCCGAGCGAGTGCCGCAGCCAGCCTCTTCTGCGCGACCCCGTAGGCGGTGAAGTCGCTGGTCTTCAGCGCGGTCTCGCCATCGTCGTAGGCCGACTGCGCCTCGGTGAGCGCCACCGCCAGTTGCGCTTCAACAGTTCCTGTGGGCGG
>WLOZ01000083.1 GCA_009699025.1 Actinomycetota bacterium | reverse complement strand
GGGGTGCAGCAGTGTCTGAGTCAGTGGTGGTTGGCGGGCCGGTGCGGCCAGTGGCGGGAACGGTGCCGGTGCGGGGCCACGTGAGTGTGCGGGTGACCGGCGGGAAGGTCAGCCGCCCACGAGTAGCAGCCATGGCCCTCGGTGATCAGTAGGAACTCCTGGTGGCCGGTGTCGGCGTCGACCTGGTGCAGCACCGGAAGCCGGTACTTCTCGGCGATTGAGCGCAGCGCCACCGGGGAGTCGACCGGCGTGATCGCCTCGTCGACGCTGGGCAGATCAGCCACGAGCCAGAGCCGGCCTGACAGGGCGTAGCGCGAGTGGCTCGGCTCGGGCACCCCGCTGCCGTCAAAGAGCCGGTTGGTGAGGAACAGCGCTATCGCGCCGGTCCACAGCAGGCCGAGGCCTACTACGAGGCCAAGTGGTGTCATCAGCGCGTGAGCCATGCCCAGCATGCCCACGAGGCCGAGGCAGGCAAGCGCCCCGAGCGCGCTCACGCTCAGGCTGGCGTACTCGCCGATCGACCGGCCCTCACGGCGCGACTCGTGCTGGGCCGTTGCGAGAGCTGCCGCTAGGCCAGGGGTGATGTGCTGACGGCGCCACGGGATGTAGAAAAGGAGCGAGAGAAAAGCCAGAATCGCGCCGAACGGCAGCGGGTGAGCCGCAACCCAGCTCAGTGCCGTACCGAAACCCGGCACGTCGAACGAGTACGCCCCTGCCACCTTGTCATTGGGCACGGTCCACGGATCGACCCAGCTGTTGTTGTCACCCTTGGTCTGCCACCCCGACTGTGCGTCGCCCGAGGCGATCCGGTGGATCACGGCACCAGCAACACCGTGGTCCTGTGACACGTGAACCAACACGAGGTCGCCGACCGAATAGAAAGCCCGCTTTTCCGTTATCGCCAGATCGCCGGTGTGCAGCATGGGCTCCATGGATGTGCCATCCACCAGCACGTACGACACACGCCCACCGACAGCTGTCGGTGCCAGAAACTGGAACCAGCCGAGTAGCAGAGCGGCCGTCAGGCCAGTCAGTACCCAGGACCGAAGTCCGTGGGTGCTCAACCAGTGCCTGACGGCCGCCATCGCTACTCCCGACGTTGTCGCTGCTGCCTAAACCGCCGCAACCGTGATGTCGAGCGCAACACTCGTCAGCGGGGTGCCGACGGCATATGCCGAGTCGAGCGTCACGTCGGTGGTTGCCCCTACCAAAACCGCCGCGGTCACGTCCTTGGTGGTTGCGGTGCCGCCGTTCAACGCGACCGAGAAGACGTACTTGAATCCAGTTGCGGGAGTCGAGCACGTGAGACCCGTGATGTTGACGTCGGTGATCGTCGTGACGGCTCCGTTGTAGGTGTAGGAGATGGCCGGCGTCCCGGTGCAGACCGACGTGCTGACGCTCACCGACGCGTGCGATTCGATGTTGTTTGCGGCGGACGTACCGCCGGTCAGTGTCAGGCCGGTCGCCCCGGCTGCCGTGATCGCGAATACCGAACCCGCTGCTGCAATGGCAAGAATTCCCTTACGCATGATGTCCTCCTCGATAGATCTCGGTGTCGTCCAGGGGCTCGGAGATGGCTTCGGGTCCCGCCATGCTGTGATTTCTTGGAGCTTCTGTGCTCCACAGCTCCACCTTCGTCAGCCCCGCTTGAGGCGCCAAGGGGGTGACCGGCCACGGCCACTGTCACGCCAACGCACGTGGGACCAATGCCGTCATGTGCACAGACCTGCGCCTCCCACGGCGGGGGACCTTCGGCAGGCCAAGGCCCGACCCGCACCCTCGGAGCCCGGATGCGACATCATTCGCAGTGTGGCCGGCCGACTCCCCTTTGATCCGATCGACGAAGCACGCCGCCAGTGGACGGCGCACGGCTGGGCCGACGCCGCTGAGGGCATGGCGGCGGTCACCTCGATCATGCGGGCCCACCAGATCATGACGGCCAGAATCGATGCTCAGCTGCGCCCACTGGGCCTGACGTTCGCGCGGTACGAGGTACTGATGCTCCTTCAGTTCTCCCGCGAGGGCGCCCTGCCGCTGTCGAAGGTTGGCGGGCGACTGCAGGTTCACCCGACGAGCGTCACGAACAGCGTCGACCGGCTGGAGGCCGATGGCTTGGTGCGACGCCTCCCCCACCCCACCGACCGACGCATCACGCTCGTTGAGATCACCGATGACGGTCGAGCTCGCGCAGATCTCAGCACCGACGCGGTTAATTTTGTCTTCGAGAATCCCGGCCTCGAGCCGGCGAAGGTCGCACGCCTAGTCGCCCTGCTTTCCGAACTCCGTCGGGGCGCCGGCGACTTCTAGGCGTGCGTCAGACATGCCACTGGACGTCCAATACTAGGACGTCCTACTATTTAGTGACCCGACTCAACGACCGAACGTGAGGCACCCGATGACCGATGCGCCGCACACCCTCCATGTGCCCGTGAACCAGGTGCGATTCATTACGGCGGCGAGTCTGTTCGACGGCCACGACGCGGCCATCAACATCATGCGGCGCATCTTGCAAGCGCAGGGGGTAGAGGTGATTCACCTCGGCCACGACCGCAGCGTTGAGGAGGTGGTCACGGCTGCTCTGCAGGAAGACGTGCAGGGAGTCGCGGTGAGCTCGTACCAGGGCGGCCACGTCGAATACTTCAGCTACCTCAAGGAGCGGCTGTCCGCGCGCGGTGCTGGCCATGTACAGGTGTTCGGCGGTGGTGGCGGCGTCATCGTGCCGGCCGAGATCGAACTGCTGCGCGAGCGTGGCGTGCGCATCTTCAGTCCGCAGGACGGCCAGCGCCTCGGCCTCGAAGCCATGATCAACGAGCTCGTCAGCGGATGCGACGTCGACCTCGCCGCCGAGCAGTCGACCATCGACGACGTGATGGCGGGCCACGAGCCGGCGCTGGCGCGCGCGCTCACGGTGCTCGAGTCCGATCACCCGCACGACGAGTTGGTCACGGCGGTGCGGGCTGCGGCTGCGCGTCGGGCGGTGCCCGTGCTCGGCGTCACCGGAACGGGCGGCTCGGGCAAGTCGTCGCTCACCGACGAGCTCATCCGGAGGTTTCGGGTCGACCAGGAGGACAAGCTCCGCATCGCAGTGCTCGCGGTCGACCCCACGCGGCGTCGCAGTGGCGGCGCACTCCTGGGTGACCGCATCCGCATGAACGCCCTGGGCCGCGCCGCCGACGGCCCCATCTTCTTCCGGTCGGTGGCCACCCGTGGCGCCGAGCGCGAGATTCCCTCCTACCTCGGCAACATGGTCGATGCCTGTCGCGCGGCCGGGTACGACCTGGTCATTGTGGAAACCCCGGGCATCGGCCAGGGCGACGGCGCCATCGCCGACCTCGTTGACGTGTCGCTCTACGTGATGACGCCCGAGTTCGGCGCGCCCACCCAGCTTGAAAAGATCGAGATGCTCGACTACGCCGACCTGGTGGCGATCAACAAGTTCGAGCGACGCGGTGCCGAAGACGCGCGCCGCGACGTGGCTAGACAACTGGTGCGCAACCGGAGTGCCTTCGGGATCCCGTGGGAAGACATGCCGGTCTTCGGAACGAGCGCAGCCCGCTTCAACGACGACGGAGTCACCGCGCTCTATGGCGCCCTCGCCGCGCAGCTCGGCGAGAAGGGGCTCGCGCTAAGCGAGGGGGTGCTGCCACGTGTCGACGTGAAGGCCTCCACCCGGCTCGATACCGCGCTTCCAGTGGGCCGGGTGCGCTACCTGGCCGAGATCGCCGAGTCGGTGCGCGGCTACCACGCCGCCACCGAGCGGCAGGCAGCCAGCGCGCGGCTGGTGCAGCACCTGCGCACCGCGCGGGGTGCGCTTGACGAGTCGGGCAACGCCGTGGCCGCGGCCGCGATCGACCCGCTGCTCGAGTCGGCGCGGCAAGCCCTCGAGCCCGAGATCGTTACCGCCCTCGACGAGTGGCCAGCTCGGGCCGAGGCGCTGCGCGCCGACACCTTCACGTACGAGGTGCGCGGCCAGCAGGTGCACGTCGACCTGCACCGCACCACGCTGTCGGGCTCGCGCATCGCGCGCGTCGCGGTGCCACGCACCACCGACCACGGCGACCTCGTGCGCTTCCTGCGCTCCGAGGGGCTTCCAGGCGAGTTCCCCTACACCGCTGGCGTGTTCCCGTTCAAGCGCGAAGGCGAGGCGCCCGCCCGCATGTTCGCGGGCGAGGGCGACGCAGCTCGCACCAACCGCCGCTTTCACCTGCTGGCTGCGGGGCAGCCGGCTACCCGGCTCTCCACCGCCTTCGACTCGGTCACGCTCTACGGCCGCGACCCAGCTCCCCAGCCCGACGTGTACGGCAAGGTTGGCACGTCGGGGGTCAGCATTGCGACCCTCGACGACATGAAGGAGCTCTACGGCGGCTTCGATCTCTGCTCGCCCACCACCTCGGTGTCGATGACCATCAACGGACCCGCGCCCACGCTTCTGGCCATGTACATGAATGCCGCGACCGACCAGCAGCTCGATGACTTCCGCGCCCGCGAGGGTCGCGAGCCCTCCGATGGCGAGCGCGCCGATATCGCCGCCCGCACCTACTCGTCGGTGCGCGGCACGGTTCAGGCCGACATCCTCAAGGAGGATCAGGGTCAGAACACCTGCATCTTCTCCACCGAGTTTTCACTGCGGGCGATGGCCGACATTCAGCAGTGGTTCATCGACCACGACGTTCGCAACTTCTACTCGGTCTCGATCAGCGGCTACCACATCGCCGAGGCGGGGGCTAACCCCATCAGCCAGGTCGCGTTCACCCTCTCCAACGGCTTCACGTACGTCGAGTCGTATCTCGCGCGCGGCATGAGCGTCGATGACTTCGCGCCGAACCTGTCGTTCTTCTTCTCCAACGGCATGGACGCCGAGTACACCGTGATCGGCCGGGTGGCCCGTCGAATCTGGGCCATCGCGATGCGCGACCGCTACGGCGCCGACGCCCGCTCGCAGAAGCTGAAGTACCACGTGCAAACCTCGGGTCGATCGCTGCACGCCCAGGAAATGGACTTCAACGACATCCGCACCACCCTGCAGGCGCTGTGCGCGCTATACGACAACGCCAACTCGCTGCACACCAACGCCTACGACGAGGCGGTCACCACGCCCAGCGCGCAGTCGGTGCGCCGCGCCCTCGCCATTCAGATGATCATCGACAAGGAGTGGGGCCTGTCGGCGAACGAGAACCCGCTGCAGGGCTCCTACATCGTTGACGAGCTCACCGACCTGGTTGAGGAGGCGATCCTCACCGAGTTCGAGCGCATCTCCGACCGCGGCGGTGTGCTGGGGGCGATGGAGACCGGCTACCAGCGCGGCCGCATTCAGGACGAGTCGATGACCTACGAGCACCGCAAGCACGACGGCTCGCTGCCCATCGTGGGTGTCAACACCTTCGTGGCCGAGCGAGATGACAACGCCCCCGAGCAGAGCGTCGTGCTCGCCCGCGGCACCGAGGACGAGAAGCAGTCGCAGCTGCGCCGGCTGGCCGAGTTCCACGAGCGCAACCGCGCCGAATCTCCCGAGGCGCTGCGCCGCCTGCGCGAGGCAGCCAGCACCGGGGGCAACGTGTTCGCAGCGCTCATGCTGGCGGTGCGGCACTGCTCGCTCGGGCAGATCAGCGACGCACTCTTCGACGTCGGCGGACAGTACCGCCGCAACGTCTAGCGTCCCCGCTCAGGCTCAGGGCACGCAGGAGCAGTCCGCACGTCGATCTTTTCTCCAAGGAGGACTACCTCAATGGGTGGTAATTCAACGTTCGACGTCTACCGGTTGTCCGACGACTACCTCGCCTTGCGCGCGGCGATCGGTGATCTTGCCGACAGGGAAATCGCTCCGCACGCGGCGACGGTCGATGAAACCGCGTCGTTCCCACAGCACGCCTACGACGCTCTGCGCGCTGCCGCCTTCCACGCGCCCCACATCCCCGAGCAGTACGGCGGCCAGGGTGCCGATGCGCTGGCCACCTGCATTGTCATCGAGGAGGTCGCCCGTGCCTGCGCCTCGTCATCATTGATTCCCGCGGTGAACAAGCTCGGCACGATGCCTCTACTGCTGGCCGGGTCTGAGGAACTCCGCCAGCGCTACCTGCCACCGGTTGCCACTGGCGAATCGATGTTCGCGTACGGCCTGTCTGAGCGCGAAGCGGGCTCAGACACCGCGTCAATGAAGTCACGCGCCACACCCACCGCCGACGGTTGGATCCTGACCGGGCAGAAGTCGTGGATCAGCAACGCGGGAATCGCCGACTACTACACGGTTCTCGCCGTCACTGACCCTGCCGGTGCCCGGGGTAACAACATCAGCGCCTTCGTTGTCGATAAGACCGACGAGGGGCTCACATTCGGCACTCCCGAGCGCAAAATGGGTATCAAGGGCTCACCCACCTGCGAGCTGCTATTCGACAACGTCGCGATTCCAGCTGACCGGATCATCGGCGAGCCCGGCCAAGGCCTCAAGATCGCACTGCGCACGCTCGACCACACCCGCATCACCATCGGCGCCCAGGCGGTGGGAATCGCGCAAGCCGCCCTCGACCTGTCGATCTCCTACGCGAAAGAGCGCTCGCAATTCGGTAAGAGAATCAGCGAGTTCCAGGGCGTGCAGTTCATGCTCGCCGACATGGGCATGCAGCTCGAAGCTGCGCGTCAGATGGTGTACATCGCCGCCTGCAAGTCTGAGCGCGATGAGGCGGACCTTGCCTACTTCGGTGCCGCTGCAAAGTGTTTCGCCTCGGATGTCGCCATGCGGATCACCACCGATGCGGTGCAGATTCTCGGTGGCAGCGGGTATGTGAAGGACTACGCGGCCGAGCGCTATATGCGCGATGCGAAGATCACCCAGATCTACGAGGGAACTAACCAGATCCAACGCATCGTGATGGCTCGTCACCTGCTTCAGCGCTAGCGGCTGCGGTCGGTTGACGGAGAGCTCGTCCGACTTCGGGACCAATTCCGTTCGTTCGAGGACCTCGGCCTCTCGCGGCCTAGGACCTTCGGCGCTGTGATGGAGGTGGTGAAGGAGGAGTGATGCTCACAGAATTTGATGCCGCCGACGTGGCCCACCTGGTCTCCGTGCTGCGCTCGTCAGACGACCTCGAGGTCGTCAGCAGCGCGCTTCGATCAGGACCGCTGCGCTTTCTCGAGCCCGAGGAACTGCACGTGCTGTGGTGCGACGGCAACGTGGGCGATGCCGGTGACGAGTTCGACCACGCCGAGCGCAACGCCTATGAGAACTCGACCATCGTGTGCGACGGCCTGCGGGTTTGCGCCCCCATCCTGTTCAACGGCGCGAGCGTGGGGGTGCTCGCGATTCGCACGACGCACAGGCCGGTGTGGACAGCTGAGCGCACCACCATGCTGGAGGCGCTCACAGCCCTCCTCGGAGTGTGGCGCATCGGGTGGCGACGCACGGTTGAGTCCGTTGACAACCCAATCGTGCTGAGC
>WLOZ01000082.1 GCA_009699025.1 Actinomycetota bacterium | reverse complement strand
GTGGTGGTGCGGCCCGACGTCGAGGTCGCGGTCTGCGAGCCGGCCGCGTCGCGCGACACCGACTGGTCGAGCGTGACGGGGTCGAGCGTGGCCTCGTTGAACGTCTCGTAGCCGGTGGCGGTCGACGTCACCCGGGCTGCGACGGGCGTGCCGGCCTTCAGCTGTGCCTCACCGATCACCGGCAGGGCGAAGCTCTGGGTTGCTGAGTCGGCGCCCACCGACCCGGGTGCCTCGGTCACGGAGGCGACTCGGCCGAGGCCGTCGTACGCGGCGGTCGCGATGGCGGCGGCCGCCGCCGGGTCGGCCGTGGCGGCGCGGTTCACCAAAGGGCTGCGCGTGGCCACGAGGCGCCCCATCTGGTCCCAGCCGAGGGCGGTCGCACTGTTGCCAGGGTCCTTCACCAGGCCGATCTGCGGCGACGGGAGTTCGGCAGCGAGGTACCCCAGGTCGGTGGCCACCCCTCCGGGGTACTCAAGGCGGCACAGGCTGCCCGTCGGGGGCGCCGAGTAGCCCCGCCAGTCGGCCGAGGGGCAGGTGGTCGACCCGCCCGCGTACACGAGGCCCATCGACCGACCCACCCCGTTGGTGAGCCGCACGAGCCGGTCGTCGACCCACGTGAGGGTCGACACCGGCTGACCCTGGTTGGTCACCGTCGTGGGCCGCCCGTCGGCGAATCGAGTGGCGATTCCGGAAGCGTCAGTGAAGGTCCACGTGCGGCCGGCAGAGGTGTCGCAGAAGCCGAGGGTGTTGCGATAGCCCGGGATCTTGTCACCCCCGATGGCCTGCTCATACACCCCGAAGTCATTGCGCCGGAATGTCAGCGACATGCCGCTCCAACCGTGCAGCACCACGGCCTCGGGCGCGGCTACCGAGTTGGTGGCCGACCCGCACTGGTCGACGTCAACCGGCGAGGCGACCATCACGGGAGGCGCGCCGGCTGAGCGCACCACCGCAGGTCGGCTGAACACGGTGACGCCCCGGTTCACTACGCCGACCCGCACGGCACTGGCACCCCGCGCGAGGGTGGTGAGTCGGGCGCCCGGCCGGAGCGCACCCCCGCTCACTCGCAGCGGAATCCAGCGGATGCCCACCCGCTGCTGCAGGACGAAGCCACCCGGCGCAATCCGGCCGACCAGTGGGTAGGTGAAGCGCACCTGGGCGCTCTGGCCGCTCACGCGCGTGACCGCCGGGGCCGACGGTGGGCGCAAGGACCTCAGCCGGACACCGGCCTCCGAGAGCGACGCCCACGGCGAGCCAGACGACACCATGAGCCGCCACCCGTCGGGCAGTCCGACCTGCTCCGGCGCGCGGGCCAACCACTGCAGGCCCACGCCCACCCCGGCTGCGGGACCTGCGAGGTTCGGCGAGTCCCAGGTCCAGCCGAGCTCTCCACTGGCCAGCGACACCGACAGTCCACCGGCCTGAGTGGTGGGCCCCGAGGAGTCGACCGTTCCACGCACCCCAAACCGCCCGAGCGGACGCCACACGCCAGTGGTCTGACGCCCCCACAGGGCGTACCCGTGACCGGCCACCAGTTGCTCGGTCACGCGGCCCCACCCTCGGGTGAGGCTGCCCTGCCAGACGTAGTCGCTGTCGTTGTCGGCCGCGGTGTCACCACGCCCGAGGCTCGCGTCGTAGAGGCGCACCGTCACGGCCGAGGGCCACTCTGCGTCGGTCAGGGCGTCAGCGCGAATGAACGGGTTGGCGCCGTTCTCGGCCGTGCCCCCGGGAACCTCGGCCAGTGCCGCCGGCAGCGCGGGCAGCAGCGGGCCAGATGCCGTACGCACCGGGATGGGCGGCACCGACTCGACGCCGACGACCACCATCGGCACTCCTGCGGCGCGAGGCTCAACCGCCTGCGCCGGCCGTGGAGCCAGCACGTCGGGCAGCCCCGCGCCCACCACTGCAGCCACTGCAAGCGCAGCCACAGCAGCGCTACGACGCGCGTTCCACCCCTGACGCATGACGATCGCTTCCCGACCCGCTCAGCAGGAGCTGAAGGAGTCGATCAGGCCGGTGACCTTGATCGGCCAGGTGTAGTCGGCGCCGACATCCGGGGCGGTCGGCTGCGACAGGTCCTGGAGCTTGACCTGAGTGTCGTTGTAACAGGACTTCACCACGGTCGACGTCAGCGAGGTGTTCGGCCTGTTGAGGATCTTGTTGTTGGGGTTGGTCGGGTCAGGCACGTACTGGTCGTGCACCCGCTTGTAGTAGTTCTTCGCGTCTGCCGGCAGGGGCCACAGGGTGGGCACCATGGTGCCCTGCAGGCAGTGCGCGCCCGCGGTGTCGGTGGCTCCGCCGAACTGGTTGTCGTCGTAGCCCGTGGCCGACGTGCATGTCCCACCGTCGTCGAAGTTGCTGAGGGAATAGCGAAGGGTGACGTTGACCTGCGGCCGCGGGAGCGGCTTATTCGACACGTCCTGCTTGATGGGCCACGTCCAGGTGCCGTCGGTGTCGGCCACCAGCGAGAACGTCATGGCCTGCTCGCCCACCGAGGGTGAGCCATATCCGGCGAGCGAGTACACCGAGTTGTCGCCCGGAACCGTGAACTCCGACGGGACGGCCCAGTTCTGCTGGCGCAGCGACCTCGAGATGCCCGAGCTGTCCCACTTCTCCCCGTCGACATCGGTGAACTGCGGCCACGCGCCCGGCACGCTGGCGCCCACGATGCGCCACGTGATGGGCTTGGTGTAGCCAATGCCATCGGGGTCGTAGGTGCTGGGCACCTTGATCTGGGCGTCGGACTGCAGCTCGGCCCGCATGGCCGGGGCGAAGACGTGGTACTGGTAGGCCCAGGCGCGGTCCCAGCCCTCGGAGGCCAGCGAGTACACCTCCTCCCAGCACCCCACCACGGAGTTGTCGGAGGTGCAGCCGCGGGGCCAGCCGGACTCGTTACGGCCCTCGAGGTTGCCACGCTTGGTGATCGCGTACTTGGTGGTGACGCTCATTCCGTTCAGCACCTGGTCGGGGCACCCGGGCGCACTGCCCGCATTCCGCGGGCCCGCGGTGCGAGTACCGTCGCCGAGGAAACCCGAGCCCTGGTTGACCTTCGACCACCAGGCGTCGGACCTGGCGACGCCCGATGGCGTGCCGCGGCAGGTCCACGAGTAGCGGCCGATCGGGCTGTCGCGGTTGGTCTGGCGGGGCTGGGCCCACCAGTTCGGCTTCTGCACGCCGCTCTGGTTGGCGGAGGTGCGCACCTGGCCGTCGTAGTTCCACGTCTTGCCGGAGTTGACAACTCCGGGCGCAACCACGAACGGGGCGTTGGTGTTGCAGCCGTAGTTGTAGCCGTCCCAGTAGTGGTCGGTCCAGTACTCGCTGCCGCTGGAGATCTCCTTGGCGGTACGCGTGGAGATCCCTTCCATCTTCGGCGTGCGCTGGCCTACGTTGGTCTGCGCCGGCTCGGGGGTGACGAGCTCGTAGCCAGCCCCCTGGGCCTTCACCCAGCGGCTCACCGTGACGCCCTGGGGCAGCTGGTTGACCAGTGTCTGGAGCGCCCACCCGCGATTGATCGACAGGTCGGAGGCCCAGTTGTCGATTTCGCAGTGGGCCCGGGAGTCGTAGGAGTACGAGAGCAGGTTCTTGCGCAGGCTGCTGAACTCGCCGAGCATGGGGTTGGTGAGGAAGACCCTGGTGCCGAGACTGAGGAACAATGACAGCGCAATTCTCGTCGAGGCGATCTTCAACGTTGCGTCCTGCCGCACCACCCGGGCCGGCAGCGAGGTCGACGTGCTGTCGACGAGGCGGAACAGGGCCCTCGACGTTCCGTCACCCCGAACGCAGTTGACGAGGTTGGTGCTGGTGACAACGGTGAGCTGCCGGCAGACGAGGCGGCCCTTCGGACCCACGAGCGTGAGCGCGCCCACCAGCTGGTAGCCCTCCTTGCCCCGCTTTCCGACGCTCACCGTGCGGACATTGCCGGACTCCGTCACCGGGCCGTCGAAGTCGACTCGCAGGCGCGACGCGCCAAGCCTGCCGATGAAGGCGTCGGAGAAGGTGACACGAGCCTGGTTGACCACGAGGGGCCCGACCTCTGCCGTGGTCAGTGATGCGGGGAACGGCGCTGGCGCAGCATTCGAGACGACCGGAATGGCCAGGCCTCCGAGTCCGAGGCTCACCACCGCCGAAATCGCAACCAGTCCGCGTGTGCGCATCGCTCGACTACCTCCACAAGCCACCATTCGGGGGAATCCCCGGTCGAACCAAGAGAACATACGAAGCAGTCAAAGTCAAAGACTTTTGCGCGCCGGGCTACTCCGACCCCACGAAGCTGCCCCCCTGCATCATCGACAGGTTGTCGAGGTCGTCGGACACGCTTCCTGAGCCGCGACGGCTCCCGTCGATCCCGGAGGAGTACCGCGTGCTGAGCGGCTCCTCCCTGATGACCACATTCGGCTCGTACTTCGACTGCACCATGGCCTTGACGTTGCGGTCGTTGGTCACGGCTCCCATGTAGCCCTCCGTCTTCACGCGTTCGGTCGCCTCCAGCCCCCTCCGGGTGAACTTCTGCACCTTGGTCTGCTGCTTCAAGGAGTTCTGCGCCTGCCTGTCACGGCCCAACTGCGCCGCCCGAGCGTTCCTGACGACACGACCCCGGTTGACCCCGAACCGGTAGCTGCCGTAGCTAGCGACCCCGGATCCTGCGGCCGCCGCGAGGCCGATGGCCACCGTGGCCCCGTTGTCGGCGTTCTGGCTCTTGGCCGCGAGGCTGGCGTTGACGCCCGCCATCAGCGCTCCGGCCACCGAGGCGCCCCAGCCGGCGAATCGGGCCAACTCCTTGTACCGCCCGATGGCGTAGCCGCCCCACATACTCCCGAACAGACCAGCCGCTGACAGCACACCGGTGACGATGGTGAGGCTACTGTCATCGGAGCTCCCACCGGTGGGGTCGCTCTGGTTGACGGGGTCACCGTCGGTGTAGGCGTAGAGGTTGCTGGCCGCGTCGGGCACCGGGTCGGGCGAGAGGAACTCTCCGACCAGGGGCGCGTAGGCGCGCGCGGGCAGCAGTGTGATGCTGCTGGTTCCGGCCATGGTCTGCTGCCGCGCCGAAGCCTTCCACGTGTAGGCCGGCAGGGCGCTGCCGGTGTCGGTGGGGATGTCGGCCAGCGGCTCGCCGTAGGGGCCGAACCGACCGGCAATGCTGGCAGTGGCGCTGGTGCCCGCGCCCAGCGACGGCACGGGCAGGGTAACCAGCGCCGAGCCGTCGACGCCGGGCAGGCTGAGGGTGGCCTCGCTGCCCGTGGTGAGGGTCACGGTCGCGCCGCCGGGCAGCCCGTACTGCAGGCTGGCGGTGCCGGTGACCTCACCCGACGTGAGGCGCAGTCGGAAGGGCCCGGAGAGCCGCACCGTGTCGGTGCCCGCGTCGCTCAGCACGGTCTGGTCGAGGATCTCGCCGCCGTACTCGTCGAGAGTGGTCGTCACGCTGTGGCCGCCACCCGCGTCGGACTCGTCGATCACCGCCACGCTGCCGCCCACGCCCCACGTGAGCGAGAGGGGGCGTGCGCCGCCCAGGGTGAGCAGGCGACCGAGCCCGTCGTGGGTGGCGCTGGCAGGATCGCCGCCACCGGTGACCAGCGGGCTGGTGGTGGACGACAGCCGGCCGAGCGAGTCGTGGCACACCACGTACGCCGTGCCGTTGACACGGCCGCTGGTGCGCAGGCCGTCCTTGCCAGCGCCGGCGTAGCCCGTGGGGCAGCCGGCGTTCTGGGCGCCGTAGCCGTAGGCGAAGCTCGCGGCGGCCGGCGCACTGCCGTTGGTGGTGCTGATGACGGCCGAGGCAAGTCGCCCTGCCGCGTCGTACTGATAGCCCCGCTGCTCGCTGAAGGCGAGCATGCCCGACGTGCGCGCCACCGACGATTCGACCCGGCCGAACGCCGACACGGTGCGCCGCTCGGTCACGGTGCCGAGGTCGGCGATGCCGGTGACCACGGCCACCGACCCGAGGGGTCCGTTGGGCTGCCACGAGTAACCGGTGCGGATCCCGTTGGGGTACGTGATGCGGCTCACCCGCCCGCTCGTCGGGTCGTACAGAACGGTCGCGGCGATGACCCCGTTGACGCTCACGGTCGCCAGCCGGCCGTCCTCGGCGCGGTAGGTGGAGGCCACCACCAGCGCCGGCGAGCCGGAGCCCGCAGGGGGAGTGGTGGTGCGGCTGGTGACGTTGCCCAGCACGTCGTACTCGACGGTGGTGGTGCTCCCGGCCGCGTCGGTGCTCGACACGTCGCGACCTCGCAGGTCGACCGTGCTGGTGGTGGTGACGCTTGTGCCAGGGTTCACCGGCGCCGCAGGTCCGTGAGTGACGAGCAGCGAGGTCGTCAACGGGCTCACACGGGTGGTGGCACTCGACTCGATCAGGTCGCCCGCAGTGTCGAAGACTCCGGTGGTGGCGACCGCACCGTCAGCGAAGTACGAGGTGCAGTATGTCTGGCTCAGGCCGTCACCGGTGATGACTGTCGCGCGCTCCTGGCCGCGCAGGTCGAACCACGACTGCACGACACGGCCGTCGACGAGAGTGACCGAGCGCACCTGGCCGGACTGGCGTTGGGTCCCGCCACCGCAGGGAGCGGGCAGGGTCGCATCGACGTTGTCGTCCCAGTAGGCCGTGGCCGACACGCGGCCGCCCGGCGTGGTGGTCGAGGTGAGCCGGCCCCAGTCGTTGTTGCCGGTGGCTCCGGCCTCGTGGGCGAGCGCGGTGGCGAGGCCGCCGGGGGTGACGGTGCTGCTGGGGATGCTGCTCGCCGGGTCTGCGTACTTGTACAGGGTCTGCGCACCCGCCGCGGGCGCTCCCGGCAGATCGTCGTTCGAGCCCGCCACGGTGGTGAGTCCGTAGCCGGGGCCAACCTCCGTGGAGGGCAGCACCACCAGCGGCCTGCCGACCGGGGCGGCCGTCACCTGGAACCAGCCCGAGGTGCCCGCGCGGCGTAGCTGCACCCGCACCGCCTTCGGGCCCGTCGGCAGGCCGCTCACGGTGCACGGCACATTCTCCGCGCACAGGTTGCCGCCCACCACGAGCTCGGCGTCGGAGCCGCCGGACGCGGTGAGCAGGAACCGCCACCCGTCGGCGTGCCCTGCGGCGTCGTCGGAGTCGTCGGGGTTCCACACGCCGGCCGCCTGGCCGGAGAACGTCGCGGGACGTCCGCTCCAGGAGGCAGACAGGCTGCCGCGATCGGGGTCGGCCGGTAAGTACTGCGATCGCGATCCGCCCAGGAAGTTCGGCTGCGCGAAAACGACAGCACGCAGGCCGGCCAGGGGCTTGTCGTCGCCTCCTGCCGTGCGCGTGGTGTCGCGCTGGGTGGCACTGCGCAGGCCCTCGGCGCCCGGCTCCACCGGACCGCTCACCGAGGTGACCTGCCCGAGGTCGTCGTAGCCGTACGTGGTGACCCGCCCAGCCTTGTCGGTGGTCGAGCGCAGGGTTGGGCCCGTGCTGGCGGACACCGTGAGACCCGCGGGGTCGGTGCTGCTCAGCACCCGCCAGGTCACCGGGTCGAGCT
>WLOZ01000081.1 GCA_009699025.1 Actinomycetota bacterium | reverse complement strand
CGGGCGAGAGACCTCTGCGACGCAGGCTCTGATCAACCCGGCCACCAACCACGGCCACTGCAAGGGTACGTCGTGAAGCGCCCCCGCCCATCGCTGCACCCTGGCCTGCACCAGCATCGCGACCGCGGCCTGCAGCGAGTTCTCACCCATCTGCTGCCACTCACTGGAGGCATAGGGGTCGTCAGGATTCGGCAACGGCTCGCACTGAATCAGCCAGGCGGGGCACAGGATCTTGGGGAGCACCTCCTCGGGCTCGAAGTCGAGGAGTCCGTCGAGCACCATCAGGTGACGCTCGTACCCGAGTCGCGTGCGGGCGAGGCCGTCGTCACCCACCTCGAACGTGGGCAGCAGCGCATCGCGCACCTCATCGCTCCACCAGGGCGCCAGCAGCCCCGACGAGATTGACGCCATGAGCTCATCAAGTGGAATGCCCAATCGTGGCGGGAGTAGTCGCTCTCGCACCTGCTCGCGATCGCCGAGATCGGAGAGTCGAACGAACCCGCCATCGAGGGCCACGACGGCCGATACGAGGTCGTGTCGAGCTGCAGCCACTGACAGTGCGACCGACGCTCCCCACGAGTGCCCCACGACGACGCTGTGCTCGAGCGACAGGCTCTCCATCACCGCCACGACATCAGCTGCGCAGGAGGCCACGCCGTACCCCCCCTCGGGGCGAGCAGACTCACCATGCCCGCGAAGATCCACGGCGATGATCCGAGGATGCGCGGGGTCACTCATGAGTCGCTTCATCACGGGCATCCAGAACTTACGTTGCTGGGTGAGCCCGTGCAGCAGTACCACCGAGGGTCCATCTCGGCCCGAAACCTCGTCGACGACGAGTTCGAGGCGCTCATGTTCTTCGGGTGTGTGTCGGGTCTCATCGGGCACGTAGTGAGGCTACCTCCAACCGGACGGTCGGTAGTGTCGACCTATGATTCCGCTCGACCGATCCGCCGCCGCCGCAGTGCTGGTCGACATGGACGGCACGCTTGTCGACACCGAGGCCCTGTGGCTGCTCGCCGAAGTCGACACCATGGCCACCCTCGGAGGCGTGTGGACGCGAGCAGACCAGGAACTTTGCCTGGGGGGACCCCTTGAGCGAGTGGTGACACACATGTTGGACATCTCTCACACCGACATGCCCGCCGACGATGTCGGCGCCCTGCTACTGAGCACCGTCGAGGCGCACCTGCGTGCGGGCGACATCAGCTTCACCGAGGGAACCCGCGAACTACTCGACTCACTGGTCGAGGCGGGCATCCCTCTGGCACTCGTATCGGCGTCGACGCGAGCCCTCGTTAACGTCGTGCTCGACCGACTCGGCGCCGACCACTTCGTCACTACGGTCGCCGGCGATGAGGTGACTCGATCGAAGCCGCACCCCGACCCCTACCTGATTGCCGCTGCCCGCCTCGGTGTCGACCCCGAGTGGTGCGCGGTGCTCGAGGACTCGCCTACGGGGGTCGCGGCCGGTCTTGCCAGTGGGGGAGTGGTGGTGGCGATCCCGCATTTAGTGACCATCGAGCCCGCACCGCGGCTCATTGTGGTCGAGTCGCTCGCCGACGTCACCGCCGCTCATCTCCACGAGTGGGTTCGGGACGCCAACCTGACTCGGTAACGCACACCTAGGCTGATGAGATAGCGCCCAGCACATTCAGCCGGGCGGCTCGTCGGGCAGGCCACAGCGCGGCGAGCACCCCACCGACCGCGGCCAGCAGCACCAGCATCGCGATGCGCGCCCATGGGATGGCCAATACGCCGATGCCCTGGTCGACGAGCGCGCGCTGAAGCAGCACCCCGTAGACCACGCCCACCACAACACCTACCAGGGCGCCGAACAACGCGATGAGCACCGACTCCAGCACCACCATGCGCCGCACTTGCGCACGGGTCGCCCCCACCGCGCGAATGAGGCCGATCTCGCGTGTGCGCTCGACGACCGACAGCAGGAGCGTGTTGATAATCCCCAGAATGGCGATCACCACGGCCAGCGCGAGGAGTGCGAACAGGAATCCCAGCAGTGAGTTCACCTGCGACGACACGGCATTCTTGAGTTCGGTCTGGTCCTGAACGGTCACCGTCGGATAGGCAGCGAGCCGCGAGTCGAGGTCGGCGCGCACCGTTGCCGCATCACTTCCCGGCTCGACGTTCAGGTACACCGCCGTGTCCTGTTCGACGGTGCTGACCGCGGAGAAGGTGGGCATCGACACGATGAAGCCGCGGTAGAAGACGGCTGGCTCATAGATGCCAGCCACCCTCAGAGGCGTTTCCCCCTCGGCGAGCCTCACCCGGATGTCGTCACCCAGTCGGTAACCGTTTGCCTTGGCTAGGTCGGAGTCGACGAGCACCGAACCTCTCGCCAGCGGTGCGAGCGCGCCGGCCGTGAACGTGAGATTCAGCGCGCTCGCGAAGGACTCGGGCTCGACGCCGGTGAGCACGGTGCGATCGCCCGAGCGGGGCTGGTTCTGCTGCGCAGCCCCACCTGCTGGCCGAGCCACGGTCTGCCGCACGTACGTCGAGAGACTAATGCCGGGAGTGGCCTTCGCGGCATCGAACACCTCAGCGGGAAACGGTCGGAAGCCCACCCCGAGCACCACGAAGTCAGCGCCAATGGTTTCATCGACCACCGCCAGCACCGAGGCGGTGGCCGAGGAAGCAATCACCGAGAGTGCCGCCATCAGGGCGATACCAATCGTGAGTGCGGTCGAGGTGGCCGCGGTACGCCTCGGGTTGCGACGGCCGTTCTCCACGGCCAGCCGCGATACCGCTCCGCGCAACGGAAGTCCGAGGAACCCGAGCACGGGCCGGGCGAGGAAGGCGGCGGCAGCGATCGCCGCCACGACACCGCACAGGGCAGAGAGCCCCACGAGTGAGGCAGAGAGACCCCCCTCGTCGACGATGGTGAGTGCGCGGACCGCCAGCAGGGCAGCGAGGGCCACCAGCACTGCCGACACGATGGCGCGCACCCGCAGCGACCTGACCGGAACCGACACGTCATCGCGCATGGCGGCCACCGGCGCAACGCGACCAGCACGGCGGGCCGGGAACCATGCACACACCAGGGTGGCCACAACACCAACGCCATAGGTGGCCACGATGGTTCGCGGCGCTACGACCAGCGCGCCTCCCGGCAGCGCCGCGCCGAAGGCCGAGAAGAGCCAGCGCAGCAACTCGGCCAGGCCGAGGCCCACGATGAGGCCGATGGTCGAAGCGACCGCGGATACGACCAGCGCCTCCAGCAGCACAGACCCTTGCACCTGGGCGCGCGAAGCCCCAATGGCGCGCAGCAGCGCCAGTTCGCGAGTGCGCTGGGCGACCAGCATTGAGAACGTGTTGTAGATCAGGAACGAGGCAACGAACAGGGCGATCAGTGCGAAGACCAGCAGGAAGGTGTTGAGGAACTGCAACTGCTCCTGCAGTCGCTGCGCGGAGCGGTCGCGCTGCTGCTGACCGGTGGTCACGCTCACCCCGGCGCCCAGTTCCTTCCGGAGGGAGCTGGCGAGCTGTTCCTGGCTCATGCCTGCCTCGGCCATCACCCGCACCGAGCTCAGCCGGTCGGGGCCCACGAAGAGTCGCTGCGCCTCGGGCAGGGTCACCACGCTGATGGAACCACCCCCAAACGAGGCGCTGATGCTGTCGTCGAGGATGCCCACCACGGTGAGCGACACCACGCTCTGCCCCTCCACAACCCTCGGCGGCGCCAACGAGATGGTTCCGCCCACCGACACGCCAGCCTTGTCGGCCGACGCCCGGTCGATGGCCACCTCGGCAGGACCTTCGGGGGCGCGCCCCACGGCCACAGACAGGGGGTTGAGCTGTCCGTCGGCGAGCCACGAGCGCCCGTTCGACGATTCGTTCTGGCCGCCGAGCGGCTTGCCGTCGGCGCCGAGCAACACCGCTGCTCGCGTGCTGACGTAACCCTCTGCCACAGCAACGCCGGGTATCCCCGCCACGGTGGCAACCGTGGAGCCCGGAAGCCAGCGCTCGGGCGACGCCCCCCCGGGGCCCCCGCCGCCACCACCGCCAGAGGGCTGCAGGTCGGTGGGCTCGACCACCACGTCTGGCCCGCGCTGGGTGAACAGGGTGTCGAAGGACTTCTTGAGCGAGTCAGTGAAAATGAACGTGCCCGATACAAACGACACACCGAGCACAATGGCCAGTGCGGTGAGCACCAGCCGCAGCCGGTGCGCGGTGATGTTGCGCAGGGTGGCGCGCAGCATCAGCGACCCGACGACGTCTCGAGCGACTTCATTTGGTCGAGCACCGACACTGCGGTGGGCGAGCGCAGTTCGTCGACCAGCCTGCCATCGGCAAGGAACACGACTCGGTCGGAGTACGCGGCGGCGCCAGGATCGTGGGTGACCATCACGATGGTTTGGCCGAACTCGTCGACACTTCTTCGGAGGAATGACAGCACCTCGGCACCCGACCGAGAGTCGAGGTTGCCGGTGGGCTCATCGGCGAAAACGATGAGCGGCCTACTGGCCAATGCGCGCGCGCAGGCCACGCGCTGCTGCTGGCCACCACTGAGCTCAGAGGGCTTGTGCGTGAGCCGGTCACGCAGCCCCACGGTATCGATCACGGTGTCGACCCAGTCGCGATCGGGTGTGCGGCCGGCAATATCGAGCGGAAGCGTGATGTTCTCGAGAGCCGTCAGGGTGGGCACGAGATTGAACGCCTGAAAAACGAATCCCACGCTGTCGCGCCTGAGCCGGGTGAGCACGGAGTCGTTCAAGCCAGTGATCTCGGTGTCGCCAATCCACGCCTGGCCCGACGTAACCGAGTCGAGTCCTGCCATGCAGTGCATGAGGGTCGACTTACCCGAACCTGAGGGCCCCATGATGGCAGTGAACTCACCCGCCATCATCTCGATGTCGACCGAATCAAGTGCCACCACGGCGGTATCGCCCTCGCCGTAGTGCTTCGACAGGGCAAGCGCGCGCGCTGCTGCGGGGGAGTCGACCATGCACCCACAGTAGCCGAGCGCCTAGCATCAACAGATGACCGACAACGGGGATACCACCACGCGACACGGAACCTTTCGGATCGCCGGCATTCCGATCGTGCTGCCGTGGTCGAGTCTGATCGGCGTGGCACTGCTCACCTGGCTCTTCGCGCCCGGCTTCAGCACCGCCGCCGACCCCGGTGCGCGGGGATACGCGCTCGCGGGAGTGTTCGCCGTGCTGGTGTATGCCTCGATCCTCGTGCACGAGCTCGCTCATGCCGGGGCGGCGCGTGCCTTCCGCTATCCCGTGTACGAGATCCGTCTCTACGCCCTCGGGGGTTACACCTCCTACGAGAGGCGGGTTGGCCTTCCTGGCAGCGAGTTGATGATCGCCCTTGCCGGACCTGCCTCCACGCTGGTGCTGGCGGCCGCCTGCTGGGGGGCGGGCACGTCGCTGTCGGGAATGCTACCCACGGGATCGATCGTGACCGAGATGCTCCTTCAACTCGGTTTCGTCGGGCTGGCCCTCGGGGTATACAACCTGCTGCCCGGACTCCCGCTCGACGGAGGTTCGCTGGTGAAGTGCGCGGTGTGGAAGGCCACGGGGTCCGAGCCTCTCGGCATGCGCGTTGCCGCCTACACGGGTTTCATGGTGGCGGCCGCGGTGTTCGCGGTGCCCTTCTACCTCTCCTTCCGGGCCGGCCGCGAGGCCCCCGACCTCACCAGCGTGGTCGCGATCGCACTGTTCTCATCGTGGTTGGGCATGGGTGCCCTCGAAGCACTTCGTCGGTCGAAGGTGCAGCAGCGACTTCCCACCATCAGCGCCCGCCTGCTAGCGAGGCGCACCCTAGGCGTGGCCCGCGACCTTCCACTCGCTGAGGCCCTGCGGCGGCTGGCCGAATCTGGCGCCGGTGCGATGGTGGTGCTCGACCCTGCCGGTAGGCCGATGGCGATTGCCAACGAGGCGTCGATCAGCGCCGTGCCCGAGGCGCGTCGGCCGTGGGTGACCGTGGCATCGGTGTCGCGCAGCGTCGAGGGGCACCAGTCGGTGCCCGCTGACCTCGGCGGCGAAGACCTGCTCGACTTTCTGCGCGAGCATCCCGCGGCCGAGCACCTGGTGGTCGATGATGACGGCGGACTATTTGGGGTGCTGACGACGGGCGACGTGCAGGCGGCGCTCAGCGCTCCGTAGGCTCGGCCCCGTGACCTTCCCCGACGACACGTCCCGGCCAACTCCCACCGGGCGCATGCGCTCTGGGCACTTCGTGGCGGGAGAGCGCTGCCAGCTCACCGACCCACGCGCCAGGGTTCACACCATCACGCTCGTGCCGGGCGCGGCCTTCCACACCTCCAAGGGCGCCATCGCGCACGACGACCTCATCGGTCACGACGAGGGCATCGTGGTGATGAGCACCAACGGAACCGGCTACCTCGCATTCCGCCCGCTGCTCACCGACTACGTGCTGGGCATGAAGCGCGGCGCGACGATCATTTACCCCAAGGATGCCTCGATCATTCTTGGCCTCGCCGACGTGTTCCCCGGCGCGCGCGTGCTCGAGGCCGGTGCTGGCTCGGGTGCCCTCAGTTGCTGGCTGCTCCGTGCGATCGGCGACGAGGGCCGCCTTACCTCATACGAGCGGCGCGATGACTTCGCCGAAGTGGCACGCAAGAACGTTGAGGGATTTTTTGCCGGACCGCACCCCGCGTGGGATCTCCGGGTGGGCGACCTCGAGACATCCGACCTCGGCGGGCAGGTTGACCGTGTTGTGCTCGACATGCTGGCACCCTGGGAGTGCGTCGACTCAGTCGCGTTCGCGCTCGTACCCGGCGGAGTGCTCGTTGTTTACGTCGCGACCACCACCCAGCTCTCGCGCACGGTCGAGGCGCTGCGCGACTCGGGTCTGTTCTCCGAGCCCCGTGCGCAAGAGACGCTGCTGCGCACCTGGCATCTCGAAGGGCTCGCGGTGCGGCCCGACCACCGCATGAACGGCCACACGGGCTTCCTCGCTGCCTGCCGCCGTCTCGCCGATGGCACGGTGCTGCCACCGCGCAAAATTCGCCCGGCCAAGGGCGCTCGCCCCACGCTGTCGGACGAGCTCGCCGAGACCGTGATCGACGGGGTATCGGAATAGTCACCGGACGAATGTAGGGTCGAACGGAAGCACCACGCGAGGAGGAGGCTGAGCATGTCATTCGACGACGAGCGGGCACGAGCGCTCGAGGGCCGACTCACCGGCCTCGAGTCCGACCTGGCTGCCGTGACGGCCCAAAATCAGCGACTGGTCGCCACTCTGCGCGAGGCCCGCGACCAGATCGTCACGCTCAAGGAGGAGGTCGACCGCCTCGCCGAGCCTCCCAGCGGCTACGCGGTATTCCTCGAGCACCTCGACGACGGCAGCGTCGACATCTCCACGGCCGGCCGCAAGATGCGCGTGACAGTTTCTCCCAACGTCGACGCCCAATCTCTGCGCCCGGGCATGGAGGTCATGCTCAACGAGTCGATGAACATCGTGGGCGTGCGCTCATTCGAGCGCCACGGCGAGATCGTCACACTCAAGGAGGTTCTCGAGGGCGGCGACCGTGCTCTCGTGATGGCGCACGCCGACGAGGAGCG